>CAZZAQ010000367.1:0-5463 GCA_964652165.1 uncultured Bifidobacterium sp. | reverse complement strand
CAAGGCGTGGGAAGACGTGCCCGACGTGGACCGGCTGGGGATCGAGGATCAACACACAGAGATTCTCGGAATCAAGATCCCGCACATCATCATTCCGGTACGGCCCGGCCGCGATCTGGCGCGGCTTGTGGAAGTCGCCGCGTTCCAGACCAAGCTGAAACTTTCCGGCTACAATCCCGGCAAGGAGCTGAACGATCGCTTGCTGGCGAAGATGGCCAGGGAAAAGTCGTGAACGGGCCCTTGGCGTAGCTGCGACCGTGAGGTCGCGGGCTGGATTTTCGAGCGGGATCGAACTCGATGCCGACTCCCAACCGCCAGCGTCGCCGTCCCGCGACCTCACGGTCGCAGCTACTCGACGGTCACGCTCTTGGCCAGGTTGCGGGGCTTGTCCACGTCGCAACCGCGGGCGACGGCGATGTGGTAAGCCAGCAATGGGAGATGGAGTGATGGAGTAATGGAGTGATGGGGCTTTGGGAACCTCCGGCGAGCCACATCCCATCGCACAATACTCCATTACTCCATTACTCCATTACCGCAGCACCCCCCGCTTTTATCGGTTGCCGCTTGCCCTGCATGAGGCGGGCAGGTTATAGAAAGGCCGTTGCCTCACTCAAGAAAGGACTCGCGTATGATGCAGACCAGACGAATGTCGCCCAACACCGGCAACGTGCTGTCGGTGGTGATGGGCGGCGGGCAGGGCAAGCGGCTCTTTCCGCTCACCCGGGAACGATCCAAACCGGCCGTGCCCCTGGCCGGAAAGTACCGGTTGGTGGACATCCCGATCTCCAATTGCATCAACTCGAACCTCCGCCGCATCTACGTGCTCACCCAGTTCAACTCGGCCTCGCTCCACCGGCACATTTCGCAATCGTACAAATTCGATCATTTCAGCGGCGGCTTCGTCGAGATTCTCGCGGCCGAACAGACCTTCACCGACACCTCGTGGTACCAGGGCACCGCCGATGCCGTGCGCAAGAACCTGGCCCACCTGCTCAACCACGACTGGGAGCACCTGCTGATCCTCTCCGGCGACCAGCTTTACCGGATGGACTTCCGGCGAATCATCTCCCAGCACATCGAGACCTACGCCGACCTGACCATCGCCACCATCCCGGTCCCCCGCGACGCCGCGCAATCCCTCGGCATCATGGAGATCAATCCCGAGCGGCGCATCACCCGATTCGTCGAGAAGCCGAAGGATCCCGCGGTGCTCGATACGCTCAAACTCGACCCCGACGCCTACGGCAAACTGGACATCGAAGGCGAAGAGGAGTTCTACCTCGCGTCGATGGGGATTTATCTGTTCAACCGCAACGTGCTCGTCAAGGTGCTCGACAACACACACGCCGACTTCGGCAAACACATCATCCCCGGCGCCATCGCCGAGCGCCGCGTTTTTTCCTACGTTTACCAGGGCTACTGGGAGGACATCGGCACCATTCGCTCCTTTTTCGAGGCCAACCTCGACGTCACCGCCGAGCTGCCCCGGTTCAATTTCTTCGACATGGTGTCGCCGATTTTCTCCCGTCCGCGCTTTCTGCCCGGTTCCAAGATTAACGGCGCGCAGATCGACCACGCGGTCATCTGCGACGGCTGCATCATCAACCATGCGAAGATCGGCCATTCGGTCATCGGCATCCGCAGCCTGGTCGGCAACGGCAGCGAACTGCACCGTGTGGTCTGCATGGGCAGCGACTACTACGAGAGCCACTCGAGCGTCATGGAGAACGAGCTGGTCGGCAAACCGCGGATCGGCATCGGCCAGAACGCGCACATCGAGAACGCCATCATCGACAAGAACGCGCGGATCGGGGACAACGTGGTGCTTACTCCCGAAGGCAAGCCCGAGAACCTGGATCACCCCTTGTATTTGATCCGCGACGGCATCGTGATCGTGCCCAAGGGCGGTTCGATCCCGCACGGGATGAAGATTTAAGGGGCGCGGCCGTTGGAATCTTCGTCATGGTGCCTCCTCTATGGGGCGCGACGTTGAAAGCGTCGTCGTTATGGCTCGTCCTCCCTGCGGGCCAAGCGCAATTCGCGCAGTACGGCGAGGCGCTGCTTTCGGATTGCGGTCGCGTTGCGGAACAGCTTCCGCAGATTCGTCTCGGCGGAATCCCACTCTCCGCGTCGGGCGTTGTTCTCAGTCTCATTAAAGCAGTCCAACACGCCGCTGACGAGAGGCCGCAGCTTGGCCAGGCGGTCTTGCAACTCAGTCGTCCGGTGCATCGCGGACCCTCACGTTCACCCGAATCCATCAAACTTCTAAGTAAGCGCTTGCGCTCGGTCGAAAAATGAACCTAATGCCTCTTTTCGCGCGCTTCTTTCGCAGTGTGATGCCCATAACTTTTCCGCTGTCCAGCAAATGGTTCCACGTGGTGCGCGATAACCCCCAAAGCAGCTGCCTGGGTTTTGGGAGCCGAAGCCAATCGGAAGAATTTCCCGGGCTGTTCGCCACTGGCGCGGTGAGGGGTTGCGCGGTCACCTCGCCGCCGCGCTCGGCGTTCGGAACTCTTTTCGTGGCCATAGTCTTTCGCTACTGACCGGGCGACATTGCCCGGCGTTTGCGTCATCTATGGCATGGGCGGCTCGCTTGCGGGGGGACAAACTTTGCGCGCCATTCCCATCACGCTCGCGTGCGTGGGAACAGCTTTTCGCCGTGGGCATACACCGGGCCAATGTACTCAAACTGCTGTCGCCCTTCACCTACGATTCTGCTCAATGCGTGCTGAAACACGACTCTCGTGAAGTACGGGTTGTCTTCGTCAGCCAATACCAATCCCAAACGCTGCCGCGCCTTTTTTACTTCCGCGACTCGACTCTCCCAACACCCGGCGCGGCCATGCAACTCGTGGGCATAGTGAGTTAGCGCGCGGCTGGAGAAGAACATCAAGCCCGGCCCGCCACTGCCGCAACGCACCCAACTGCGAACTAGCATGTAGTCCAGTTGGTCGTCGTCCAAAGCGCGGTGAGTTCGTTTCTCCATCGGCCGCTGAAGTGCCGCGCGCCCGTTGCGCTTCACCAACTTCCTGTCGTCCTCCTTGCCTATGCGTTCAAGCTCGGCGTGTGTTTCTTTGTCAAGTTTAGGATCGTCCAACATCGCCCACCGCTGCACGCGCCACATACGCGAGAACAGTTGCCGCTGGCAGGGTTGAATTGGCGTGTTGGGTGGCGCGCCTCTCAGTTGTACACATTTCTCCCGGAGATTCCCCCAGCCGTGGGCGACATCAAACAAACGTCGCCAACCAATTCGTTGACTTTGCGCGCCCCTGAATATCTGCGCGTCTTGGCGCGCGATGCCATGCACGCTCAACAAAAATTCCCACGGATCATCCCCTTCGACTTCACGACGGGCAGCATCACGTAGCAGTTCGTCGCCGCTGTAGGGAAACATGATGGACTTTGCGACACCTTGGAGAATCTGCCCAATCGGACCTTTATCCTCTGCGAGCCACGAGAAGGGTTCGGGAGTTGTAAGCAAATAGTCTCGGTTGAACGGCCAAGGAGGGTCTTGAGGCATCCTGAACTCGAAAGGCGTTGCGTCAGCGTCCAGTCGGCTGGTTTTGCAGTCATGGTTGCGCCTGTGCCTGCACCACCCGAAAACCTTGGCTATAGTACGGGAACGTCGGATCGGCGTTGTTACGAAAGGCTGACCGGCAGGTAGTCGGATCGCAGGCCCAGCAACCGTTGCGTAGCACAACACGCGAACCTGTTGGAGGTCCCTGTGGATCGGTCACGCTTCCGCCTGGGTAAGCGCCGTAAAGGTCCTTGCACCACTCGGAGACATTCCCGTGCATGTCATACAACCCCCAAGGGTTCGGCGCTTTCCGGCCTACTGGATGCGTTTGATTACCGCTGTTGAGGCGATACCAACCGTAGTTGGCCAAGTTCAGGTAATTGGGCCAGTCATCCCCGTAGCTGTACTGCGTGGTCGTTCCTGCTCGACACGCGTACTCCCACTCAGCTTCCGTCGGCAGTCGGTAAACCCAGTTCGTCGCCAAACGCCCCGCCGCCCGCTCTCGCTGAGTTAGCCTTGCGCAGTAGTTGGTAGCATCGAACCAAGTTACCGTTTCGACCGGCCGGTTTACGTACTCAGCATATCCGTTTGTTAATGAGAAAATGCTCGGATTGTTGCTCATCACGGACAGATATTCCCCCTGAGTCACAAGAAACTTGCCCATGTAGAAGCCTTTCGTCAGCGTCACTACGGTCTGCGGCCCTTCTTGAGCCAGGCGATCTTGTTCGTTGGCCGAACTTCCCATCGTGAACGTGCCGGGCGGTATCCAGACCAATTCGGGCGCACCGGTGTTCGTGAGTATTGCCCGGTAGAAGCGGCGAAAAGTCGCTGGGGAGGTCGTATCGACAAAAAGGTACGGACTGCTCGGCAGTACGAGATTCGTCAAGGACAGCCAATTGTTAGTTTCGGAAAGGTCAGTGACGTATTGAATCGTGTAAACACTGCCAACTGCTCCCGTGACGCTCAGCCCCGCATATAGGCGGACGCTCAACCCCGCCGGAGTTTGCGGATAGCCCCGTGACACCAAAGCCAAGAGGAGCAGAACTACCAAGCCAAGCAATCGAACGGATTCTGAGAATCGTACCTGCATTGTCTGGAGCGGTTTTTCTGTGCTCATCGGTACCCGAACCCGACGCGCGTCTTGGTCACGCCGCCGCCGGCTGGATCGCCGCCAGCGGTTCCACTTCGCGGTCGATTTGATTCGCCTTCTCATAGCGGACAAGGCGCAAATCATAATCCGCCTGCAAGCCCGTCCACATTTCCGCCGTCGTGCCCAAGCAACGCGCCAGCCGCAGGGCAGTGTCCGCCGTGATGCCCCGTTTCTCCAGCACAATCTCGTTAATCCGGCGCGGCGGGACGTTCAGCGCGCGGGCCAGCGCGTTTTGCGACAGCCCCAGCGGCAGCATAAACTCCTCGCGCAAAATCTCGCCCGGATGGATCGGAGGCAGCTTGTTCGTTTTCATCGTCGTCAGTGGTAATCCACAATTTCCACGCCGTAAGCGTCCGCGCCTTGCCAGCGGAAACAGATGCGCCACTGGTCGTTGACGCGGATGCTGTGCTGGCCCGCGCGCTCGCCCTTCAACGCTTCCAGCCGATTGCCGGGCGGGGCTCGCAAATCGTCCAAGCGCCGGGCTTGGTCCAACAACAACAGTTTGCGCCGCGCCACTCGCTGAATCTGCGTTGGCAACCGCCGCGAAGTTTCATCGGCAAACAGCCGTTCCGTCTCCGGGCAGGCGAAACTGCGGATCATCCGCGACAACCATAACGCTCGGCGTCATGCGCTGTCAACCACCAACCTTGGGTTCTGATACTACCCCGAAGCGGCAGGCGGGTCGGAAGGGGAGGAAACCGCTGGATTTCCCATGAAAAATGGTACCCCGGCTAGGACTCGAACCTAGGACCAATTGATTAAGAGTCAACTGCTCTACCAACTGAGCTACCGAGGC
>CAZZAQ010000366.1:0-5484 GCA_964652165.1 uncultured Bifidobacterium sp. | reverse complement strand
TCCGAATGGGCAGTTGGAGCCACGTCTCCAACCTCCTGTCCGCCGCAAGGAAGGAGGAGTGCAAAAAGTGAGGACTGACCCCTTTACGTGCGAGTTCCGCGCCGCCTTCGTGCGCATTTCGCTTCCCTGCGAGGGAGATCTCCGGCCTGTTCACCCCGGCGCCCGCGAAGGCGCCGGGGTGGTCGCGAGAATGGGGTCAATTTACGGCAGCGTCACGGGCAACGTGGCGATGTTGTTGGCCTCATTCGCCTCGGGGATGCGGCTGGCGGGATCGATTTCCATCTCCAAGGTGTAGTTGCCCGCAGGGAGGCCGGTAATGTCGATGTACTGGCAGGGCAAGGAGGAGCCATAGACATCGGCCCAGCCGACCTGGAGGCCTTGGAAGCCGCAATTATAGACCGCGCTGGGATTGGCGGTGCCGCTCCAGCGGTAGCCGTCCAGGAGGCAGAAGCCGACCTTGCCGCCGATGGCGACGACCGTGCCGCCGGAGTTGCGCAGGCGGTACTCGGCGAAGTTGTTGAAGTGGTAATGCCCGTGACAGGGGGCGAAGACGAACAGCGGGTTGCCGACCGGATTGCCGAACACGAGGTTGGCCCCGCCGATGTTGCGGGTCTCCATGCCAAAACGAAGCAGCCGCCGCGTGCCGGCGATGGCGCACCCCTCGACGACGTCACAATTGCCCGCGGCGAATGTCTCCGTCGTGATCGTCGGGATGGTGGCCGCCGCGTTGACGATCAAATCCGGCATGCCCGCCGCCACGTCCTGGCATTGCAGCCGGAAGAACCGGTGCGGGCCGATCGCCGGCAGGGTGATGGGGGAAGACCCAGGAATGTCCGTCCAGACGTTGCTGATGTTCAGCAAGACTGGCGTGGCTTGGAGAGTGTAGCCCGGATCGGCCCACGAGATGACCACCGCGTTCAGCGCTTGGTTCAGAGCGATGCGGAAGTCCCGCGGCCAGCAGCCCCACGACAATTGGATGTCGCCGAAAGCACCCAGGAAACCATCCACGCGAATCCAGTAAGTCGTCCCGGCGACGGCGTCGAACTCGACGCGGCTGGCCAGGCCCTTGCCCGGTGTGTCGTCCACGCAGCCGACGGCCGCAAGGCTGTTCAGGGCGGGCCCGGTGAACACGCACAACACCGTGTCGAAACTGCTGCCCAGCGTGCGGAAGGCGTAGCGGGTCGTGGAAGGCGCCGTCCAGCGATACCACACCGTCAGGCCGCCGCCGACGCCGGCGCCGGGTTCCCCTGCGCCGCCTTGGAAGGTGGCGTTGCAATTGTTCCCGCGGATGCTGCCCTGGGAACCCCCGATGAACGTCGCACTGGCGAAGTTGTCGTTGAGCGGCGGGGTCGTGTCCGGTCCCCAGTTGAGAGTGATGTTCCCGTGACTGCCGAAGTAGCCATCCACTTGGATCCAGTACTGCTGGCCGGCTACCGCCTTGAATTCCACGCGGCTGCGCAGGCCCTTGCCGGGGAAGTCGTCGTTGCAGCCGACCTGGGTCAGGCTGGTCAGCCTGGGTCCGGTGTACACGCACAGCACGGTGTCGTAGCTGCTGCCCACCGTGTTGAAAAACACGCAGGCGGTGGAGGGCGCCGTCCAGCAATACCAGACGGTCTTGCCTCCACCGAGCGGATCAATCGGCTCACCGGCCTCCGACGTGGCGGTGCAATTCGCTCCCGCCGTCGTGCCGCTGGCGCCGGCGATAACCGTCGCCGCGGCGAAGTCGTCGTTGGGCGGCGGCGCGCCGGACGGACCCCAAGTGAGCGTGATGTCGCCTTCGGCGGTCGGGCCGCCTTCAGAGTAGCCATCCACGCGGATGGCGTAGGACGTGCCGGGCGTGACGTTGAGTTCGACCCGGCTGGCCATGCCCTTGCCGGGGAAGTCATCATTGCAGCCGTCGAGGATGAGGGCGCCCACGCCGCCCGGGCCGTGAAACACGCACAGGACCGTGTCGAAGCTGCTGCCCCGCGAACTGAAGAAGTAACGCGGGCACCCGGTGCTTGGCGCGAACCAGCGATACCAAATCGTCTTGCCGCCGCCGGGAGCGACGTTGAGTTCGCCCGCCTCGAGGGTCGCACACCGGTTGTTACCCGTGGTCGTGCCGGCTGGGCCGATGAACGTGGCATCGGCTAGATTGTCGTTCGCAGGCCCGTTGCCCCAGCGCAACACGATGTCGCCCACGGCGCCATTGAAGCCGTCCACCCGAATCCAGTACACCGTGCCGGCCGTGGCGGTGAACTCAATGCGGCTCTGCACGCCCTTGCCGGCCGAGTCGTCCACGCACGCCACTTGGGTCAGGGCGTTCAACGCGGCGCCGGTGTAAATGCACAGCAGCGTGTCAAAATCGCTCCCCAGTGTGCTGAACCAGGTGCAGCCGCTGGCCGGCGCCGTCCAGCGCCACCAGACGGTGCGGCCGGAATTGGCCGGCTCGCCCGCGGCGTTCTGGGCTGTGGCGTTGCAATTGTTGCCCAGCACGCGGTTGGTGGCCGAGTCGTAGAACGCCGCGTTGGCGAAGTCGTCGTTGAGCGGCGGCGTCAGGTCCGCGCCCCAGTTCAGAGTAAGGTCGCCCATCTGGCCGAAATAGCCGTCCACCTGAATCCAGTACGTCTGCCCGGCGTGGGCGAAGAACTCCACGCGGCTCTGGACGCCCTTGCCGGGGAAATCGTCATTGCAGTTCGCCACGGCGGTGAGATTGTCCAGCGCGGTGCCCTGATAGGCGCACAGGACGGTGTCGAAGCAACTGCCCACGGTGTTGAAGAACACGCAGCCATTGGCCGGCGCGGTCCAGGAGTACCAGGCCGTGTTGCCGCCGCCCCGGAAATCGGTCGGTTCGCGGTCCTGCCAGGTGGCGCTGCAGTTGTGGCCGTTGATGGTGCCGCTGGCCCCGGCCACGACGGTGGCGTTGGCGAAGTCGTTGTTGCCGGGCGGCAGGCTGGCCGGCCCGTACTGGAGCGTGAACTCGCCTTCGCTCCCGCCGGTCCAGGCATAGCCGTCCACTTGGATCCAATATGTGATGAACCGTTGGGAGGTGAAGGTCACCCGGCTGGCCAGGCCCTTGCCCGCCGCGTCGTCGTTGCAGGCCACCTCGGTCAGCGCGTTCAGAGCCGGCCCGGAATACACGCACAACACGGTGTCGTAGCAGGCGCCGCGGGTGCTGAAAAAGACCGGGCAACAGGAGATGGACTGCCAGCTATACCAGACGGTGTTGCCGGAGCCTGCGCCATTGATCGATTCGCCCGCCTGGCTGGTCGAGTTGCAGGTGTGCCCGTTGACCAGGCCGCTGGCGCCGCCCAAGGGGATGGCGTTGGCGAAGTTGTCATTGGCCGGCGCCGGCACGTTCGGCTGCCAGCTCAGAGTGATGTTGCCTTCGCGTCCGCCCAGCGAGAAATAGCCGTCCACCTGAATCCAGTAGGTGGCGAATTGCTCCGCCGTGAACTCGACGCGGCTTTGCAGGCCCTTGCCCGAGAAGTCGTCGTTGCACGCCACCTGGGTGAGGTTGTTCAAGTCCGGGCCGGTATAAACGCACACTACCGTGTCGAAGCACGCGCCCAGGGTTGAGAACTTCATCGGACAGCAGGTGAACGAGTCCCAGCGATACCAGATCGAGTGCTGGCCGGACGGCCCGCCAAACGGTTCGCCCGCCTCGGCGGTGGCGTTGCAGTTATGCCCGTTGATCGTGCCGCTGGGGCCGACGAGGGCGGTCGCGTTGGCAAAATTGTCGTTCGCCGGCGGCGCCACGGTGGGCTGCCAGCTCAGAGTGATGTCCCCCTCGCGTCCGCCCAGCGAGAAATAGCCGTCCACCTGAATCCAGTAGGTCGTGAACTCCGTCGCCGTGAATTCGACGCGGCTCTGCAGCCCCTTGCCTGCGAAATCATCGTTGCACGCCACCTGCGTCAGCGCGCCGAGCGACGGCCCGGTATAGACGCACAACACCGTGTCAAAACACGCGCCAAGCGTGGAAAATTTCATCGGGCAGCACGTCGGCGAGTCCCAGCGGTACCAGATGGAGTGCTGGCCGGACGGCCCGCCAAACGGCTCGCCCGCCTGGGCGGTGGCGTTGCAGTTGTGCCCGTTGACCGTGCCGGTGGGACCGTTCAGAGCGGTCGCATTGGCGAAGTTGTCGTTGGCCGGCGCCGGCACATTGGGCTGCCAGTTCAGGACGATGTTGCCTTGGCTGCCCAGGTAGCCGTCGATCTGGATCCAATAGGTGGTGAACTCCGTAGCCGTGAAGTCCACGCAGCTCTGCACGCCGAAGCAGTCATCGTTGCACCCCACCGGCGTCAACGCATTGAGCGCGGGGCCGGTATAGATGCACATCACCGTGTCGTAATCGCTGCCGACGGTGTTGAACGTCATGGGGCAGCAGGTCGGCGAGCGATACCAGACCGTGCGCCCGCCGCCGGCGCCATCAATCGGCTCACCGGCTTGGCTTGTGGAGCAGATGTTATTCCCGGCCACCGTGCCGGAGGGGCCGCCGATGACCGTCGCCGCGGCGAAATTGTTGTTGACGGGCACCGTCCCCGTCACGCGGATGTCGTCCAAATAAGCCCCTTCAAAAACTATCGAAACATCGGAAATGAATTCAAACCGCACGGTACGCACGGCGCCGAGGTACGGGTTCAGGTCGATGATGATCTGAGTCCAGCCCGCCACCGGGTTGTTTTGGGTGAACACCTGCGTGCCGTCGATTAACACCCGCAGCCTGTCACAGCACGTCTCAATCGAGGGAATTTTGTACCAAAACTCCAGTTGCGCGCAGCCGAAGGGCGTCAGGTCGATGGGACGTTGCATGAATGCGACCATGTCGTTGTCGTAGAGCGGATTCGGCTCATTGCTGTTGAACGGGTACTTGGTGCCGGCACAGTGCCCTTTCCAGGAGCCGGAGTGCGTGCCTTCCCCGCCATACGCGGAGTTGACGTCCTCCCAGAAGACGGTCGCGCCGCTCGCGGCCTGGGCGTCGCCCACGGCCCATCCGTTGTCCTGCGGGAAAGCACCCTCGAAGCCCTCGAAGAAGATCGTCGTCGTCGTTTGCGCTTGTGCCACCTGGCCCAAACCCAGGATCAGCACGCCGAGCGCGAGCCACGCCGCCTTGCCGATGCACCACGCCCACGAACGCCCTGTCACGGTCCCTCTGACACGCTGTAATCTCATAGCTTGCTTCCCAGGTTGATTTGTTGATTGTCGGTTGATGGTTGAACTGACTGCGTACGGGCTCCCATGGGACACTGGCGAAGCGCCTCCTGAAAACTCGACCACCGCAGGCGCGATAATCATCCTTGGCAACTGCGAATTTCGCAATTTCAAGGCGCGAGTCGTGCATCCCCACTGAGCATCCTAACGCGTGATTGCAAGCGAGAGCCTGAACAGCTCGGACTTCATTGTCAAGGAATACCAGCAATGCGCCTCGGGCGCATCCGCACACTGCGATCGTAACTTTGCCGACAATCGATCTCGAAACCGGATGTCCGATGTCCGAAATGTGGG
>CAZZAQ010000365.1:1640-5513 GCA_964652165.1 uncultured Bifidobacterium sp. | reverse complement strand
CGGCCGGCGATTCTCCCTCTCCCCCTCCGAGGGGGAGAGGGCCGGGGTGAGGGGGCCGCCCACTTTCAAACCCACGAAAATCCGTCAACGCCGCCGCAAGCTGTTCAAACTGTTTGCCCAGCCTCATGTCTCCCGCAATGGCTCGCACCCGCGTCAGCGCCTGAATTTCCCAAAAGTGCGCGCGCCGCCGGTAGTAATCCTCATGGGCCTGAAGGGTGTTTACGAGCAGGCCTTTCTCGCCATCGGGCCGCAACCGCGCGTCGGTCACGAACGCGATGCCCAGCTCGGTCTGGCTCGAGAGCATTTCCATCACTTGCGCCGCGAACTCTTGAAGCCTGGGCAACTGCCCCTTTGCCTTGTCCGCGGCCACGAACACGATGTCGAGATCGCTGCCGTAATTGAGTTCCCGCCCGCCCAGCTTTCCCAGGCCGACGATGACGACCGGCGGCGAACTGAGCCCTCGCGCGCGCGCGACGGCTTCGAGCGTGTATTGCAAACAGGCGTCGGCCAGCGCGGAAAGCTCGATGAAGTTCTGTTCGTAGTCAGCCAGGCCGAGGATGTCGCGCAAGCCGATGCGCATGAACTCGGCCTGGTGGTAGCGCCGCAGCCAGAGCCGCTGGTCCGCGTCGCCCGCGCCGTGGCGCAATTCGCTGAGAATCTCCTCCGCGTTCTTGCGCCGGCGCAGGCGTCCGCTCAAGACCAGTTCATCGACGAGGTCCGGCGTGCGAATGGCGACTTCAGCGAGGAACTCGGAGCGGTCGAACAGCAGCAGCAGCAGTTCGAAAAGCTGTGGATTGTGCGTCCACGTCTCGAACAGCGTCGCCCTTGCGCCGTAGGCGGAGATGAAACTGTCCAGCCGCGCCAGCACGCGGTCAGGGTCCGAGAGGATTGCGGATTGCGGATTGGCGATTGCGGATTGGCCGGAAGATTTGGGCGAACCCGCGATGGAGTGTGAAGAGTTCCCCCTCACCCCGGCCCTCTCCCCCGGGAGAGGGAGAGCGGCTGGCCGATTTGGTCGCGAATCGGTCGCGCGGCGTTGTCGGATGCCCGCGTGCCGTCCGGCTGCTGGCGATTCTCCCTCTCCCCCTCCGAGGGGGAGAGGGCCGGGGTGAGGGGGAAGCCCGGCTGCCTCCCTGCCGCCATTCTGCTTCGGACACAGCGCAAGAATCCGTTGCGCCAATCCCATCGCCAGCTCTGTCGTCCGTTGCGAGGTGTGCGCGTAGGCCGGGCCGTGGGCAAATTCTTCCAGCATCTTGAAGGCGTGGTCGGGGTCGAGAAAGGAATGCGCGGCGAGGACCTTTTTCCACTCCGATTCTTCGCCTCTGAATTTCGCCGGGAACAGCGAGGGCGCGCCCGTTTCGTCGCATTTCACGAACTTCTCGTACGTCCCCCTCACGAACTGCCTGTGCCGCCGGAGCGCCACTTCGAAGTCCGAGCGGCTGGCGAAGCCCATCAACGCCGCCAGCCGCGCGCGGCCTGGCGCATCCGCCGGAAGCGTGTGCGTCTGGAGTTCGTGTTCCATCTGAAGGCGATGCTCGAGGTTGCGGAGGAAGCCATACGCCGCGGCCAGTTCGCGCGCCTCCTCTTCTGCGAGGAGCTTGTATTGCGCGAGCTTTTGCAGGAGCGGCAGGGTTTGCGCGCCCTGGAGGAAGGGGATGCGACCCGCGTGGAGAATCTGCGCCGTCTGCACGACGAACTCGATCTCGCGAATGCCGCCCCGGCCGCGTTTGACGTCGCGTTCCAATTCACCGGGCCGGACGACTTCCTTCTCGGTGCGCGCTTTCATCGCGGCGATTTCGCGCAGCGCGCCTTCGCTGAGCGAGCGGGGATAGCGGAACGACTGGACCATTTCGAGGAACTCCGCAGCCAGCCCGGCATCGCCAGCGACGCAACGGGCCTTGAGGAGCATCATGCGCTCCCAGGTCTGGCCCCATTGCGCGTAAAAGTTTTCGTAGCCGGCGAGGCTGCGCGCGAACGGCCCGGCATCGCCCTCGGGCCGCAGCCGCAGGTCGATGCGGTAGAGCGCGCCGTCTTCGGTCGGCCTGCCGACCTCGGCGACGAACGATTCGGCGAGCCGCTTGAAAAACGAGTGATTGGGCATCGCGCTGCCAGCCGGGGCTTTGTTGCGTGGCGGCGTTTTGAAAACGCTGCCTTCGTCGGTGTAAACGAAGATCACGTCCACGTCCGAACTGTAGTTGAGCTCCTGCCCGCCGAGCTTGCCGAGCCCGAGCACGCAAAACTCAGTCGGCTGCCAGCACCCGTCGGCGTCCTGGTGGTGCGGCTGGCCAAGACGTTCGACAAGTTGCTCGCGGCAAAGCTGGAGCGTTGCCGCGAGGCATACGTCGGCCACGTTCGAGATTTCGCGGATGACCTGCGGCGTATTGCCGAGGCGGCCCAGGTCTCGCGCGGCGATGCGAAGCATCTCGCGCTGCTTAAACTGCCGAAGCCGGCTGAAGGCGCCGGCGAATTCGCGGGCTTGCAAGGCGGGTTGGAGAAATCCATTCACCTCCCGCCGCAGGCCCTGTTCCTGCCGGGGATACGCGAGGTTTTCCGGCGTGAGCACCGATTGAACCCAGCCGGGATGCTTTTCCAGCAGTGCCATCATCGCCGGCGAGCCGCTGAAAAGCGCGGCCAGAATTTGCGCCCGCTCTGAATCGGTGACGGAGGCGGCGCCCGGCACGTGCTGGAAGCCGTGTCGCGCCCGCGCCGGATCGGCGGCGGACTGGATGGCGGATTTGACGGCCCGTGTCATGGAACGAAATCAAGAGTTGTAGCGTGAGAAAGTCTCATTAACATCCGGCTTCGTATCCAATTAGCGTAGCTGCGACCGTGAGGTCGCAGGGCTGATGCACATGTGGGAACGAAATCAATGCCGACTCCCAACCTCCAGCGTTCCCGTCCCGCGACCTCACGGTCGCAGCTACGCCAATCACATACCCGGCTTCAGCCGGGTGTTGCAGCGACCAAAGCGAGTTGAGCCGCTTCAGCGGCTTTGCGACTGGCGACATTCGCGATGGACTCCGTGGAACTACACCGACGCCTTTGAAGCCGTTAAAACGGCTGATCGTGAGTCGCCTCGCCAACACCCGGCTAAAGCCGGGTGCTAATGAGAAGTTCAACCCGCACTTGGATTGTTCGCGTGTCATACAGGCATCGAATCAAGATTGACCTCCGTGGCGGGCTTGTCGCCAGGCGCCTTGAGCCGTGTGGTCATTCCGCGCCAGAAACCAAGACCGTAATAGATGTGGCTGGCGATGAACAGCGGCGTCGCGAGGGCGCTGCGGAGGAAGCCTTTCGTCACAATCGACGCGAGCGTTTGCAACAACACGACGAGCAAGTAAGCGCCGAGCGGGGCGAAAGCAACCCATCCGATAACGGCCGCCAGAACCGGCGCAAGCACCAGGTAAGCGCAGAACAACGGCGGCACGAAGTTCAGCGCCGAGCCGGGCGTGGTGTGCAGCCGGAACTGTTCCGCGCGCCCGCGCCCATAGTTGAACAACATTCTGCAAAACGCCTTGAGCGTGCGCCGCGGCCGTCGATGCGCGATGAATTGTGGATCGTAAAGCAGCTTCGCGCCGCGTTGCTGGAGGCCGTCCATGAGCGCGTTCTCCTCGTTCGGATAGAGCGCCTCATCGAAGCCGCCCAATTCGAGCACGGCGTCGCGGCGGGCCATGAGATTGCAAAGGATGAGTTCCTTCTCGCCCGTCGCCCGAGCCGTGCCGACGGAATCGTATCGCGCCCTGCTCGGGCCGAAGGCGAGCCAACTTGCCAGCACCACGGCGAACACTTGTTCGAGCAACGGCGCATTGGGCGGACAAAGGTTCGGCCCGCCGAGCATCTCATAGACGAGTTGTGCATCGCCAATGAGGGAAG
>CAZZAQ010000365.1:0-1630 GCA_964652165.1 uncultured Bifidobacterium sp. | reverse complement strand
ATGAGTGAGCGCGCGACGCAGGTTGTCCGGGTGTGCGACCGCGTCGTCGTCGAGGAAGTAAATCAGTTGGCCGCGCGCGGCGCGCAGGGCGGCATTGCGTTGGACTGACGGCTGTTTTCCGCGAGCGACGAGGATTTCCAGCCGGTCCTTGGGATAGTCGAACTGGCGCGCGGCAGTCACGGCCAGGATTTCATCCTGGCCCGGCTTGGTCGGAACAATGACGGTTACCAGTGGCGGCGCGTCGCTCACGGGGCGAACCTAAGCGGCGTTCACGGGTGGGCAAAGGGGAAAGTGCGGCGGCGGCCGGAGTCTCCAGTAATCAGTAATCAGGAATCAGTATTCAGTATTCAGTCGTCCTCTCGATGAACCACGACCGCAGGCAGAAAGATGGGGGCAGAAAAATGAGTTTATCTTTCTGCCCCCATCTTTCTGCCTGCCGTTGAACAGGTCAGTTCATGGTGTGATCACTCATTCCCTTGCCCCCATTCCCTTGACAGCTCCCTGGGCCGTGCAACCAAAGACACTTCCGGAATTGGCAGGGGAATGGGGACAAGGGAATCAAAGGCTGGAAATCGCCTGCTTTGGCGATGAACCTCGAACTGCATCGCTTGATGATCACCGGCTTGCGCCTTCTGTGGTTCAGGGGCGAAATTTTTCCATGAACCTGGTAGGGCCGACCTGCTGGTCGGCCTGGACGCGCGGCAGCGCGTCCCTACCGCGGTTCATGGGTTCAATGCGCGAAGATTGGCTTGGGAGATTCCTCTCCCCGCAGGGAGGAGCGCACCGAACCCTGATTACTGATTACTGATTACTGATTACTGAACACTAACGCGCACCTGCAAGCCCGGCCTTCCTGTGAATCTCCTGCAGGTCCCAGCCCGTGAGGTTCGCGAGGGTCTGGGCTTCAGCTTTTTGGCGCTTGGGCAGCGTCTCCTCGAAGTAGGTCTTGCCCGCAGGGCAATCGGCGCTGCCTTTCCACGGGTGGCGCAACACGTAGCGACCCTGGAAATTGCTCCGGTCGGCGGTTTCCTGGAACACCAGATCCTCCGGGAAGTGAGCGGCGTCATACCGAACGTGCAGGCGGGTGACATAGACGCTTTGCGGGCCACCACGGAAGCGCGGGCGCGGGACGGGTGGGTTGACCGGCGCGGCCTCACCGAGCCAGGTGACGCCCAGCTTGCCCAGCTCTTCATTGGAGAGCGGATCGGCGGCGCACGGATCGCACCAGCCCATGTCCCAGGCATATTCCTGGAACACGACCCGCATGTCCTCGCGCCGCACCTGCTCGGCGAACATGGCGCGATAGAAGTCCGCAAAACTGGTCTTCACGAAAAGCGGGATGTCCATGCCGGTCGGCAGCTTCACGGTGCGATAGTTCACCGTCTCGATGCGGCCCTTCTTCGAGAGCGCGTAGATGAACAACTCCTGCGGCCCATTGGCGTTCACGGTGCCGAGGCGGATGGGGAGCATGAACTTGGGACTGTCGAACGACACGCGCAAGGGCCGGAGATAACTGAAGCCGAGCCGCCCCTTCTCGCCGAGGTTCACCTTCGCCACGAAGAACCGCATCTTCTGCTTGATGTAACTCTCAAGCACCTTCGCGGCGCCGGTGGGAATCTTGTAGCTGTTT
>CAZZAQ010000364.1:3880-5518 GCA_964652165.1 uncultured Bifidobacterium sp. | reverse complement strand
CGCGCGCCTCCAGCGCCCGCAAGTACTCGCTGGTCAGCGAGAGGGGTTGGCCCAATGCTTGGGCCACAGCGGAGACAGTTTGGCCAGGCTTCTCGAGCAGAAGGCCGAACATTTTCAGTCGCGTACGGTTGGCGACAGTCCGGCAAGTGCGCCAGAGAGTCGGCTGAAGAGGAGCGACAGTTGGCATGAGCACACTGTCCGAAGTGTGCTCATGTCCGTCAAGTTCCCTCCTGCCTTGAAATCATTCACGTCGTTCCTCCTGAGGTTGCCACCAAGGAACGCTCCGGGCATCGACGACTGAAAAGGCGTCGAGAAGTGTCCAAACTCCAAGCCACGGCCTCACCGCATTCGCTACGGCTGAAAGGCCAGCCTCTCGCTTGCCGGAAGCGCACGCCGCTGTTTTACTCTGCTCATGGCCCTGCCCTACAAAATCGCCACCCTGCTCTACGCATTCAACGACCGCGGCGAGGTGCTCCTGCTCGAACGAGCCCAGGAACCCAACCGCGGCCTCTGGAGCCCCTGTGGCGGCAAACTCCGCACCGAGACGGGCGAGTCGCCTTACGCCTGTGCCTGCCGCGAGGCGGCCGAAGAACTGGGACTAAAACTGGCGCCCGGCGACCTTCATCTGACCGGTCTGGCCAGCGAGCACGGCTATCAAGGACAGGCGCACTGGCTGATGTTCCTCTTCGAAATCAAACCGCCCCTCAAGTCGCTTCCGCCCCCGCATCGCGAGGGACGCTTCGCGTTTTTCTCGCGGGCCGAACTCGATTCGCTTTCCATTCCGCAAACCGATCGCGAGCAGCTCTGGCCGCTCTTCTGGGAACATCGCGGCGGCTTTTTCGCGACGCACTGCCATTGCTCGGCCGATGGGCCCAACGTCTGGGCGCTCGAAGCATCCAACCCGCGCGTAAATCGTAAATCGTAAATCCCATGGACGAACCCCTCATCGATCTTCAAAGCGACCACTATTTCATGGGCGAAGCGCTTCGCCAGGCCGCGCGCGCTTACGAGGCGGAGGAAGTCCCGGTCGGCGCCGTCATCGTCCGCGGGGGACGCATCATCGCGCGTGCGTTCAATCAGGTCGAACTCCTCAAGGACGCGACGGCCCACGCCGAAATGCTCGCGCTCACGCAGGCCGAAAGCGCCGTCGGCGACTGGCGGCTCACGGACTGCACGCTCTACGTGACGAAGGAACCGTGTCCCATGTGCGCCGGTGCCATCGTCCACACGCGGCTGGCTCGCGTCGTCTTCGGCGCGCCCGATCCGAAGGCCGGCGCGGCGGGCAGCGCGCTGAACCTGCTCCAATTCGCCACGCTCAATCACCGTTGCGACATCACCGCCGGTGTCCGCGACGCCGAATGTCGCGCGATGCTGAGGAACTTCTTCGCTGAGCAACGGGCGAGCGGGAAGGATGGTGGTGCATGAGCGTCAACCAGGCTTCGATCAGACGGTCTCCGAGCCATCGCCGCGCGCCCGTCTTGGCTCCAGTCCTATCTCGGCGAAGAGAATTGTCTCCGCCTCTTCGCCGTACGGGCCTTGCAGGACTTGCCGGCCGTCCGGCCCGACCAGCAGCGAACAACCGATGCACTTCCTGCCGGCCCACGGGCCGCTGCGGATCGGGCCGACGTTGCTGACGCC
>CAZZAQ010000364.1:1385-3870 GCA_964652165.1 uncultured Bifidobacterium sp. | reverse complement strand
ACGTTGCCTCGCGCCATTTACCCCGAAGTGGAATTCGCGCGCATTGTCGTGATCAGCGGGGACGGCCCAGGCGCACGGAGAAAGAATCATCTGGGCTCCCATCAGGCCGAGCGTTCGGCTGACGACCTGCCCGCGCGCGAACGCGTCGGCGCAAATCATCACGCCCAGACAACCCAGCGGCGTGTGGGCGACGGCGAGACGGTCGCCGTGCGCGTAGCAATCGTGCGCGATGTCGAGTTCGTTCAGTTTGCGGTGGTGGAGCAATACCTCGCCGAAAGGCCCGATCAACACGGCCGCGTTGAAAATGGAATCGCCAGCGCGCTCAACGATTCCTGAGCAGATGTGAACGCGATGATCCTTCGCCATCCGCCTAAGCAACTCGCAAGTTTCGCCGCCGGGGATTTCGTCGGCGAAGCTGCGTGTCGCGGAGTCCGTCCAGCCCAACGGCATTGCTTCGGGCAGGAGGACAAGTTGGGCCCCTTGTGCCGCGGCCTGCGCGACGAGTTCGGCGGCGCGGCGAAGGTTCCGCGCCTTGGCGCCCGGCTCGACGCGCAACTGGACCATCGCCAGCTTGAACGGCGGTTCAGGCACGGATCGCGTCGACGCGAAAGAGTTCGAGTTCGCCCTTTCCTTTCACGGACAAGGCGCCGAGAGACACGCCGAGGCAGTGCGGCTCCAGGGAACGCCAGGTTTCGGCCGTGACGCAAAGCGCGCCGGGTGCCGCGGCGTTCTCCAGGCGCGCCGCCAGATTCACAGTGTCGCCCCAAACGTCGTATTGGTACTTGCGTCTGCCGACCACTCCGGCAATGACCGGTCCGGCGTGGACGCCGACCCGCACCTGCCAGCCCGGCGGCTGGGCGGGCGCGGCTTCGAGCATCGCCCGGCCACACCGCACGCACGCCAAGGCGGGATTTTCCAGGGGCGCCAGCAGGCCGGCTGTGGCCATGAACGAATCTCCGATGGTCTTGATTTTCTCAAGGCCATGGGCGGCGGCCAGGCGCTCGAAGGTGTCAATCAGCCCTTGCAGATGGCGATGCACTTCCTCCGGCGGATGCCCATCGCAATAGGAGGTGAAGCCGGCGATGTCGGAAAAGAGCACCCCCACATTCTCAAATCGGCGCGGCTTTACCGCGTTTGTTGCCTTGAGTTCTTCGGCCACGTCGTGCGGCAGGATGACGCGGAGCAATTCGTCGGAGCGGCGTTTCTCGGCCTCGATCTGCCGCAGGTGCGCCTCTTCGCGGTCGCGGAGGCGTTTCTTTTCGAGGCAGGCGCTGATGCGGGCCTGGAGGAGCACGGGATCGAAAGGTTTGGGCAGATAATCCTCCGCGCCCATTTCGATGCAATGCGCCACGCGGTCCGTCTCGCTCGAGGCGGACAGCACGATGACCGGCAGCGCGCGCAAGGCCGGGTCGGCCTTCAACTGCTCGAGCACTTCGTAGCCGTTCATCTCGGGCATCTGGATGTCGAGCAGCAAGAGGTCGAAGGGCCTGGCGCGGAGTTGTTCAAGCGCGAGGCGTCCGTTGGCAGCCAGCGCCACCTGGTGGCCCAGCCGCATCAGCCGGCGCGCGAGCATCGTGCGGTTGGCCTCGTCGTCATCCACCACAAGCAGCGCGCCAGTCGGACCCGGCGTCATCGCCCGCACGACTGCGGCCCGTTCGCGCGCGCGCGCGGCGGAGGTGCGCAAGAGGAACGTCGTCGCATCCGAAGCGGCGATCGCCTCGGGCCGGCCCGCGACGCCTGCGGCGGGAATGAAGTGCTCAATGACCAGCTCCAGGAGCCGGCGGGCCGCGGTGTGAATTCTGTCGAGATCGGCAAGGAGGCGGTCCAACGCCTGCTCGCGCGCCTCCTCCTGGAGCATTTCCGAGTAACCGATAATCTGGTTCAACGGAGTGCGCAATTCGTGGTCGAGCTGGCGCGGGTTGTTACGGAGCGTCTCCGCCTTCGACGGATCGAACAGGTCGTTGACTACCCCCAGAAGGCGCTTGCCGGCGGCGTGAATGCGCTCGAGGTCCGGCAGCCAGGCATCGCGCGCATGGTCCTGCGCCTCTTCCATCAACATCTCGCAGTAACCGATGATGTGGTTGAGCGGCGTGCGCAGTTCGTGTTTGAGGCTGGCGGACATTTAGTGGACAGCGGATGAGACTGTGGCAGGTGGGGACGCGCGGCCTCGCGTCCCAGTCTGGGCCGAGCCGCAGCTCGGCCCTGCCCCGGTAAGGACGCGCTGCCGCGCGTCCAGCACTCTGCCACCGGCGACACTCATTGCGGAGGCGGCGCACGGCTCAGCAACGCCTCGATCTTGGCCAGCAGCCTGGGCAGCTCGACAGGCTTGGTGTCGTAGTCATCACAGCCGGCTTCTTTGGCCTTCTGCTCGTCCCCTTGCATGGCGTGCGCGGTAAGGGCGATGATGGGAACGTTGCGGGTCGCTTCATTGGCCTTGATGCGGCGCGTGGCCTCCCAGCCGTCGATCCCAGGCAACCGCAAATCC
>CAZZAQ010000364.1:0-1375 GCA_964652165.1 uncultured Bifidobacterium sp. | reverse complement strand
TCGACGGCTTGCTGGCCGTTGACGGCGATGGCGACGGCGTAGCCCTTTCGCTCCAGCCGGCGCGAGAGCATGTCGCGGTTCATTTCGTTGTCTTCGACGAGGAGGAGTTTGGTCATAAAAGCAGGTCGAAGAACCTTCGCACTGGTTCCTTCTCCTCCCGGCGGAGGACATGAAAGCAGCCGGCCGCGTCGGTGTGCAGAAACAAAGCGTAGGCGGACATCGGACGCCTACTCGTCAGGTTTGTCGCGCAATTCCGCCCAACGCACCCAGTGCGCCGGATCGCGGTCGTCGATCAATCGCGTCAACTCCGCGCTGTAGACGGGATCATCCCGGCGGAGCATCGCGGCGAGAAAGACCGAAAGTTCCGCTTGCTCCGCCTCCGGCAGCACGGCCACCTGCTGTTTTAGTTCGGCCAGGCTCATCGTGTTCGTTCGTTTGTTGTCTTATACGCGCGGCGGCGCCGGACGGCAAGCACGGTCATCGGTTCAAGAGCAGGCGAACCTCTTCGACAAGTTGTTCGCGGCTGGTGGATTCTTTTCCAAGGATGCGCGCCACTTCACCGCTGAGGCGGCGGCGGTCTTCGTCGGTCAGGTCCTTGGCGGTGATGACGATGACGGGGACCCGGCGACAGTCGGGGCGCTGGCGCAGCTCCTGCATGAAGGTGAAGCCATCCATCTCGGGCATCATCAGGTCGAGCAGGATGAGGCCGGGAGCCCCGTTCGAAAGCTGTTCGAGGCCGAGACGGCCGTTTGCGGCTTCACGAATTTGCCAGCCTTCCTTCCGCAACGTGCGTCGCAGCATTTCGCGCGTGTGTTCGTCGTCCTCGACCACCAGAACCGTCTGCGTGTCGGCGGGTTTGCGATACTTGTGCAGGACGGCGGCCAGGCGCTGCCAATCGAGCGGCTTGGTGAAGTAATCCGCCGCGCCGAGGGCGAAGCCCATGTTCTTGTCGTCCACGATGGTCAGCATCACGACCGGGATGTCCGCCGTGGCGGGGTCGGCCTTCAAGGCGCTGAGCACGGCCCAGCCGTCCAGGCTGGGCATCATCACGTCGAGCGTGATGACGGCCGGCTTGAGGCGGCGAGCCATTTCGAGGCCGGTGCGGCCATCGGCGGCCAGTTCGACGCGGAAACCGTCCTTGGTGAGCGAGCGATGCATCAATTCGCGCACGTCGGGGTCGTCGTCGATGACCAGGACGAGGGATTTACGATCTTCGATTTCCGATTTACGAGCAGGATCGCCAGAGACAGGCGCAGGCGCCGGGACCGGCTCGAGGGCGGATTCGGTGACCTCGGCTGGAAGCGTGACGGTGAAGGTCGAACCCTTGCCCGGCTCGCTCGTCACCGTGACGTCGCCGCCCATCAGGCGGCAGAAC
>CAZZAQ010000363.1:0-5553 GCA_964652165.1 uncultured Bifidobacterium sp. | reverse complement strand
ACTTGGCCTTGAACGGGAGATATCCATGGGGGAGAATCGCTCGGAGTCCACTGATGCCATCTCCTGCCAAGTGGCAAGCCTTCTTACGATTTCGTTTCTTCCTGATCCGCTCTCTGATCGGTCCGCCCTCCGCCCACGCCCTGTATCCGACTCAACAGGTTCTTGGTCGGACCCATGTTCGGCAGTGGCCGATACGCTGGTCCCTCCTCCTGGGGCTCCTCTTCCTCCTCCAGCCAGCTCCCCACGCGCTGGCGCAACAGCCAGTCATTCACTACGTCTATGATGACTTGGGCCAGCTCGTGGGCGTGGTCGATCAGAACGGGAATGCGGCGACCTATACCTACGACGCAGTCGGGAACATCCTAGCTATCGGCCGCAACAATGTCGCCAACACACCGGGGCTGGTGGCCATTACGCTGGTCAGTCCCAACCAGGGGAAGATCGGCACCCCAGTTTCAATCTTCGGAAAAGGTTTCAGTCCAGATGCAGCGCAGAACACGATCTCGTTTAGCGGAGCGATCGCTTCCGTCACGGCTGCAAGCGCAACCAGCCTCAACACGACCGTCCCACCAGAGGCGCTGACGGGCCCGATCACGGTGACAACTCCCCTCGGCGCAGCGACCTCGCCCGAACCGTTCACGGTACTGGGCGTCGTCACGATCAGCCCGACCAGCGCGGTCCTGTTCCCCACGCAGACGCAGCAATTTACGGCGACCGCGAGCGGAACCACTACCCCGTCAGTCACCTGGAGCGCCAACGGCATTGTCGGTGGCAATGCCACCATCGGGATGATCTCGGCCACCGGCCTGTACACCGCGCCGGCGGCCGTCCCGTCGCCACCGACCCTCATGGTGAGGGCGACCAACACCGACGACCCCTCGTTCTCCGATTCGGCCACGGTGGTGATCGTGACCCTGCCAGACAAGATCTTCGCGCATCTTGTGAGCCTTGCCTTCGCGACTCCGACCACCATCACGGTCAACAGCCTGACGGCGCGAGCGGTCAGCGTGAGCGTCGCCACGCCGCCGTCAACAACGGTGAACGCGCTCACCGCGCCAGCCGTGAGTGTCGGTTTCGCGGCCCCGACCGCGCAGACCGCGTTTCTCACCGCATCGCCCGTTGGAGTCACGCTCCAGCCGGTCATCACGAGTGTCACACCCTCGAGTGGGGCGAGAGGAGTCGCTGGTCTCTCCGTGCTTCTCACTGGCGCAGGCATCACGGGGGCGACCAGTGTGAGCTTTCAATTGAACGGATCAAATGACGTAAACTTGTCGGCGACGGGCATCACCGTCAGCCCGGATGGGACTCAGGCGACGTTTACGCTCGCGATCGCCTCCGGTGCGGCCTCCGGTCCAAGGGTGGTCCGCATCACGACACCAAGCGGTGCCTCCACGGCGGTGGGGACGGGCAGCAACTTGTTTACGATCCAGTGAGAGAAGGACTGAGGACTGAGCGCTGAGTGATGAGTTCCAGGTTCCGAGAGGGCCGTCATTGCGAGCCGGAGGCGAAGCAATCTCGTGTTTGTCATTGTGAGGGAGCGAAGAAGCCGAAGCCCTGAGCCCTTCGGCTTTGCTCAGGATAAACTCCGTGAAGGGGACCGAATCAATCTCGCCCTTAGCGAGGAGGAAATGGCTATGCACAAGAAAGCATGGGTTCATCAAAAGGGAAGTCGGTGGGTGGCAACGCTTGTGATCAGTGCTGCCCTGACCGCGATCATCTGCGGAACCGGCTCTGCGTTCGCCCAAACATTCAACAGCGGCAGTACAGGCGCGGACGGGGCATTCAACCCGACGACAAGCACGACACTCACGTTGCCGCTCGATGGTGTGTTCAACTTCACCACAATCAACATCCCGGCGGGGGTGACGGTGCGGTTCACTCGCAATGCTGCCAACACCCCGGTCACGCTGCTCGCCAGCGGCAACGTGACCATCGCCGGGACCATCGATGTGGGCGGATCGCCAGGAGGTGCGGGGATGCAGGGGGTAACCAGCGTGGTAAATAATGCCGGAGCCGGTGGGCCCGGAGGATTCGATGGCGGTGATGGCGCGGATGGCATCACCTCGACCACTGGCGGATCAGGCCTCGGACCTGGAGGCGGGGGCGGGGGAGCAGGTTCCTGCGGGGGGGGTGGAGGCGGGTTTGCAGGGTCAGGGGTGATGGCACCCTGCGGTACGCCGGGCGGCGGCGCGTACGGAACGCCGACTTTGCTCCCCCTGGTAGGTGGCTCAGGGGGCGGAGGCGGGGGGGCGCCATTCGGGCACACAGGCTCCGGTGGTGGCGGTGGCGGAGGCGACTTCCTGATCGCATCGTCGGGAACGATTACCTTAACAGGCACGCTTCTAGCTCGAGGAGGGAACGGGGCAACCAGTGCCGGCTGCTGTACGCCAGGCTCGGGTGGAGGCGGAAGCGGAGGGGCCATTCGATTAGTGGCCACGACGATCACGGGAAGTGGAGGTTCGATCAACGTTGCCGGAGGGAGCGGCGGTAGTCAGGGTTCTAGTGGTGGAAACGGCAGTATCGGCCGCATCCGCATTGAGGCCTACACGAATACGGCCGCGATCACCTACGCGCAGGTGCCGTCCATCGACAGGCCGGGCGCGTTGGCGCTCCCCGGCTCGCCGAGCCTGACGATCACTTCGGTCGCAGGGGTCGCGGCGCCGGCCTCGCCGACCGGTTCCTACTCGAGCCCTGACATCCTGTTGCCCGCCGGCACCGCCAATCCGATGACCATCGCTCTCGCCGCGGTGAACATCCCGCTGGGCACGACCGTGACGGTCACCGTAAAGCCATTGGACGGCGCAGCAAGCTCGGCCACCAGCACCGCCCTCACAGGGACATTGGCCGCGTCCGCGGCAACGGCGAGCCTGACCATCCCGACGAACCAGCCGAGCGTGATCAGCGCCTCGACGACGTTCACGCTGGCGGCCCTCCCGGGCGCTGGGCCTGTCTTTGCAGAAGGGGAAGAAGTGGAGCAGGTGCGTGTCGCCGCGATCCTGGGCGGCCCGTCGCAGGTCACCTACATCACCAAATCTGGGCGTGAGATCGATGCAACCGGTAGGGAGCGCCCTCCGACACCAACGGAGTGACATCACGGGTTCCAGCCACACGGGGCACGGGCCAGAGAATGCAGGACTCATTGATGGAGAGGGTGAAGATGTCGCTGCGTGGTAAGCCGCGCACCACCATCGTCCTCGTTGCTCTTCTCGCGAGTCTCTCACTGCTCGGTCCCCGCTCTGCCCACGCGCCGAACCCACCGATCCAGGCCCTGGCGCCGGTCGAGACCTTGCTGGACGCCCGCCAGGAGTTGGTCGGCGTGGCCGTGGAGGCTGACGCAACCATCTACGTCTCCGACCAGGCCGCCGGCGTCATCTACCGCCTCCCGCCCTCGGGGCCCCTCACCGTGGCGGTCGCGGGCCTGGACCGCCCCGCCGGCCTCGCACTTGATGGCGACGAGCGCCTCCTGATCGCCGAGGAGCAGGCAGGGCGCCTCCTCCGCCTCGAGCCGTCCGGCGCGCTCACCGTCTTGGCCACCGGCCTGAAGACCCCACGTTGGCTCGCGGTCGCGGCCGACGGCGCGCTCTACGTGAGCGCCCACCGGCTCCAGGGGCTGGACGGCCCCGACCCCACCGAGGGACGGGAGATCCTCCGCCGCGCCCCGGACGGCGCCCTCACCGTCGTCGCCACCGGCCTGCGCCGTGTGGAGGGGCTCGCGCGGCTGAACGGCCATCTCGTCGCCGCCACCAAGGGGCTCGCGAGTGGGCCTGAATCGACCGGGACGCTCCTCCGCTTCCCCCTCCTGCCGGATGGGAGCCTGGGCGCTCCCGCGATCTGGGTGGACACCGGCCTGAAGCAGCCCGTCGGGCTCACCCTCGATCCGCTCGGCGCCCTCTACGTCTCCTCCAAGGAGCTCAGCACGGCGCCCGACACCGCGAAGCGCGCTGTCGGGAAGGTCCACCCCAACGCGCATCTCAGCTCCTTCGCCCAGCTCCTAGACGACCCGCAGGGCATGGCCCTCGCCCCGGACGGCTCCCTCCTGGTCGCCGACGGCAAGGCCGGCCGGCTCCTGCGTTTCCGCGCCTCGCCGCCGCCCACCCTCGATCCCCTCCCGCCCCTCACGACTCAGGTGGCCCTCACCGTGCGCGGGACCACCGAGCCCCAAGCCCGCCTCGACCTCTTCATCAACGACGCCGAGCCGCCGCTGCAAGCGATCACCGATGCCACGCGGGCCTTCACGCTCCCGGTCCCCCTCAGCCCGAATGCGGAGAACATGCTGGAGCTCTTCGCCACGACGCACGGGGGCAATGGCCTGACCTCGGCGCCGACGACCGTGACCGTGACCCACGACGATCTGCCCCCCACGGTCGCGTTCACCACCCCGGCTGCCGGTGCCCTCCTGCGGGGCAGCGTCCCGGTCACGGCGACTGCGACCGACCCGAACGGCCTCAGTCTCCTCACGCTGAAGGCCGACAGCACAATCCTTGCCGTGGGGAACACCTCGCCCCTCACGACGAGCCTTGACACCACCGGCCTGGCGGATGGCCCCCACAGCCTCGCGGCCACCGCCCGCGATCAGGCCGGCAACGAGGCGAGCGCGTCGCTCTCGATCACGACTGACAACACCCCGCCTGCGCTCGCCATCTTAGAGCCCGCGCACGGCAGCACCGTCCCCACACGCACGCCGACCCTCAGCGTGAGCTACAGCGACGCCACCGCGGGCGTGGCCCTCGCCTCGTTCCGCGCCACCCTCGATGGCGCCGACCTCAGCAGCGCCTTCGCGGTGACCCCCACGGCCGCCACCGCGACCGTCCCGACCCCCCTCGCTGAGGGGCCGCACACCCTCACCGCGACGATCGCCGACCGAGCCGTGAACACGAGCAGCGCCTCCGCCAGCTTCAGCGTTGCCACCGGCCCCGACTTCGCGCTGACGGCCGCCCCCACCACGGGTACGACCGTCCAGGGCCTCGCGACCACCTTCAGTGTGACCGTCGTACCCTTCAACCACTACGCGAACCTGGTGGGGCTGACCGTGGCCGGTCTCCCGAGCGGCGTGACCGCGACGCTCACGCCTCAGCAGGTCGCGCCAGGCGCCGCCTCGCTCCTCACAGTCACCGTCCCCGGCAGCCTCGCCCCCGGCACCTATCCCGTCAACGTGACCGGCACCGGTCTCGTGAAAGGCACGCTCGCGAGTCGGTCCGTGACGGCAACGCTCACTGTGCTCGCGGCAGGGCCCACCGCGATCAGCGGGCGGGTCGTCACCACGGAGGAGCGGCCGCTCGCGAATGTGACGATTCGGCTCGGCACGCTGACGACGCTGACCGATGGGGGAGGGAACTTCCTCCTCCCGAACCCGCTGACCGGCCCCCAAGTCGTCCTCATCGACGGCTCGACGGCGTCTACACCTACCACGAGCTACCCGACCATCCCCGTGACCGTGACGATCGAACCGGGCCAGGTGACCGCACTCGGGTTCACGCCCCACCTCCATGCCCAGCCAGTGACCCGAACCGTCCCCGTCACACCCGGCCAGGCCACGACTGTGAGCGATCCCGC
>CAZZAQ010000362.1:0-5558 GCA_964652165.1 uncultured Bifidobacterium sp. | reverse complement strand
CGTGAGTCATTTCATATATGACCGCGGGGAAGGCGTACGCCGGACGACTCGCAGAAGCTCCGGCGACCTGTACAGTCTGTATTCCTAGTCGCCGTCTCGTGGCAGACGCTTCCCCAGAAATCTGTCCAAAGCTCGCAGCAGAGCAATCAACAACACCACACCGACTAGGTTAAATAAATCGGTGCGAAGCCCGTCCGGCAAAGCGCTGGCGGCATCGATAAGGATGAACATCATTTTTCTGTTCCTCGCACACTAGAATGCGCTCAATGAAGTTACATGTCAAGCGTAACTTGTTTGTTTTCAGTATATTGCAGTCGTAGTACAATTAGCAGTTGGTCGGTGCTAAAAGTGCCATTGATGCGAGATAGGACATCGGTTACAGTATCGGATCCCATCGATGTGCCCTGACCAAATCAAGCCGGGCGCTCTCCCGCAAGAAGTTCTAGCCAAGCTGTTGGACACGGCGATGCACCGCCTCGGCCTGACGGCCGCTAAGGCGGCTCGCGTCGCAAAGGCTAAGAAACTCCCCCACTTGAGCGCTCGCAACATTCAGGCTTATCGAAACGGCGAACGCAAGCGCCTACCAAAAGGCGTCATGGTTAGGGCCCTTGCGAGTGTTGTAGGAGAGGATCCTGACGTTTGGGAAGAACAAGTATGCGGCCATCAAGAATTCGGGACCGTGTTCCCTGAGGACTACATCATCGAGGAACAAAAGACGCTCAGGGCGGACGACGAAGTTTGGATCATTTCCTGTCGCAAGTTCCTTGAGGTTGTCCTGCCTGCTTTAGCCGACCTAGTGCGGTCAAACCTTGAGAAGGGGGTAGTATACAAGTACTTTTTCCCGTCGGCACGCGTTACAGCTTCTCCTCATGGAGATGAGGCCGTTTCCTCTTATGCAGAGTTTTATGAATCAGCACTGTTGAAACACTCCTTTCCCAAAACCCCGAAGATTGTATGCTTCGCGGTTAGTGCGTCGAAGTTCTCGTACTTTTCACGGTTGCACACACTGGTCCACTATCGGTACGCAAACAGAACTGGCAAGCCCGATAAAGCCTATGCCTACATCGAGCTGCGTGGAGCTACCGGAGAGCCTGTCCGCAAGTGGTATCCCCTACCCCCTCGCACTTGGTCAGAGATTGTGAGCCAGCTCAATCAATCCGTGGAACCAATTGCCAATTCAGAGCTAAAACAACACCAATCTGTGAATCCACAACTTAACAAGGTCCGGTCTGACTATTTGGCGTGGTTCGACCACAAAGCCAATGCCAGTTGCTATGCGCGCCTTCGCGCGAATATCGCACATGACGAAGGCCTCTGTGTCCGTAGGATCAAGACCGAATTGTTCCGCGCGAATCTGGGACAGGCAGCTGATGTGAAGTATCTTGACGTTGGATGTGGGGATGGAACGATAACGGCACAGTTAGCCGCTGCGCTTGTAGCCAAGGGCACGGCGGTTGAGGTCACTTATCTTGACCCGTCCGCATTTCAGCTTGAACTCGCGAAGAAAACATGCGACAGCGCAGGAGCCCAATTTGCTCAGGGCACCCTTGAGGACTTTCCCAGGGGTGAGCAGTATCACTTCATTACTGCGATCCACAGCCTATACACAGTGGACGACGCCTACTTCCCGAAGCTCTACGAGCTGCTTCGACCGGGAGGTATAGCGTGTATCTGGATAGGGGCTTTGGAGGGAAACGTGGTGAACGGCCTTTCACATGCGTTTGATAACGAGAGGCGGCCGGGGCAGCGACGCAACTACGGTGAGGATGTCATCAGAATATTGGAACTCTATGGCCTAGGAGTAGGCGGCAATCTCAACTCCGAACGCATGCGTACGAGATGGATTGCCACTCCTGTGGACGAGGTGGGCCGCCTGGATCAGAATGGAAAGGCCCTAGTGTCATTCTGCGCACTCGCTTCAGGTAATGTTACAGATGCAATGGAAAAGTTCGCACTCACCGTGTTCGAGAGAACTACGCCTAAGCAACGGGCTAAGCTCCCAATAACCGACCACTTGATAGTGTTCCGCAGGCAGGCGCAGTAGGGTTGACTCGATGACTGACCTGTTCTCTTGTCACTCAATTTCCCGGCTAGTTCACAGAGGATTTTCACCCATCACAGGTTCAGCCCGGGCCCCGGCGGGACCGTCCTGAAGCGAGGAGACTCTTGAACGATTTCACCAGGCTCGTGGACCTGGCTTCCGAGCGGCTGGGCGGCGCCGCGCTGTGGGCCAACGACGAATTCTTCGCACCCAAGGAAAACCTGCTGCGCGCCGAGAACGCAGTCTTCCGCGAGCATGAGTACACCGACCGCGGCAAGTGGATGGACGGCTGGGAAACGCGCCGCCGCCGCACTTCTGGCCACGACCTGTGCGTGATCAAGTTGGGCCTGCCGGGTATCCTGCGGGGGGTTGTCGTGGATACCAGCTTCTTCCGCGGGAACTACCCGGAGCATTGCTCGCTGGAAGCGTGCGCCTTCGAAGGGCCGGACAGCGGCGCGGCCGAAATTCCGGACGCCGAATGGATCGAAGTCCTGCCCAAGTCCGCCCTCCAGGGCGATGCCCAGAACCAGTTCGCCATTCATCATCCGCAACGCTTCACGCACCTGCGGTTGCACATCTATCCCGATGGCGGTGTCGCCAGGATTCGAGTGCACGGAGAGGTGGCGCCGGAATGGAGCCGCGTGCTCGCCGCCGGCGGGCCGATTGATCTGGTGGCCGTTGGTCACGGCGGCCGTATCGTCTCCTGCAGCGACATGTTCTTCAGTTCGCCGCAGAACCTGATCCTGCCCGGGCGCGGAATCAATATGGGTGACGGCTGGGAGACCAAGCGCCGCCGCGGGCCCGGCTTCGACTGGGCCATCCTCCGCCTGGGGATTGCCGGAACCATCTCGCGCGTCGAGGTAGACACCGCTCATTTCAAGGGCAACTACCCGGCTGCATGTTCCCTTGAGGCTTGCGCCGCGGCCGAGCTTGGCGAAACGGGGAGCGAGCCACCGGTTGCCTGGAAGGAAGTGTTGCCCCAGACCAGCCCCCAGCCGGATGCCCAGCACGTTTTCAGTGACGCCCTGCGCGACGCCGGACCGGTCACTCACGTGCGCTTCAACATCTTTCCCGACGGAGGTGTGAGCCGGCTGCGCGTTTGGGGCACGCCCAGCAGTGAAGCCAGGCTGCTCGAAGGCCTGCGTCGCCTGAATGCGCTCCCCGCCGGGCAGGCCCGCGCCGCGCTGCTCGCTTGTTGCGGCTCGCCCACGTGGGCCCCACGGATGGAGGAACGCCGCCCCTTCCCCGGCCTGGAGGAACTGCTCTCCAGCGCAGACGCCATCTGGTCCGGCCTTGATCCCAAGGAATGGCTGGAGGCCTTTCGCAGCCATCCCCGCATTGGAGAGACGATTGGCGAGACGATTGGCGAGACCGGGGCCGAGCGCGAACCTTCCGAGCAGGCGCGTCGCTGGGCGGAGCAGGAGCAGTCTTCCACTGCCCGGACGTCGGACCAGGCGTCGGACCAGACAAGGGCCGCGCTGGCCGAAGGAAACCGCGTCTACGAGCAGCGCTTCGGGTATCTTTTCATTGTCTGTGCGACCGGCAAGAACAGCGAGGAGATGCTGGCGATCCTGAATCAGAGGCTGGGCAACGATGTCTCCACCGAGCTTCGCGTTGCCGCCGAAGAACAGCGCCGCATCACGCAACTCCGCCTGGAGAAACTGGTACAACTATGAGCGCCATCACCACTCACGTTCTTGATACCTCGATCGGGCGGCCCGCAGCCGGAGTGCCAGTCCGCCTGGAATTCCACAACGGTGTTCAGGCCTGGAAAACCATGGGCGAGGGAACCACCGATGCCGATGGCCGCGCCTCCCACCTGCACCCGCCCGGCGGCAGCCCCGCGCCCGGCATCTACCGGCTCACTTTCGACACCGGCGCTTATTTCCAGTCCCGGCGCCAGGAAGTCTTCTATCCGGAGGTGACGGTGGTGTTTTCCGTCTCTGACCCGGGACAGCATTATCACGTCCCTCTTTTGCTGAGTCCCTACGGCTACTCCACGTATCGCGGGAGCTGAGGTCATGTCCGTCACGCTGGCTGAAAACAGCTATGGCAAATCGCGCGTGCGCCTGGTGCGCGTGACCCGCCGGGAAGATCGCCACGAACTCAAGGACCTCGTGGTGGGGATCCAGCTCCAGGGCGACTTTGAAGCCGCTCACACCGCCGGCGACAACCGCAACGTCCTCCCTACCGACACCATGAAGAACACCGTCTACGCCCTGGCAGGAAAAGCCGCGCCGGAAGAGATCGAAGACTTCGCGCAACGGCTGGCGGCCCACTTCCTGGAACGAAATCCCCAGGTGTCGCAGGCCCAGGTGGAGATAGTGGAAAATCTCTGGGCGCGCGTTCCCAGGGACGGAGCGCAACACCCATCCGCGTTTCTGGCCACCAGCGAAAAGCGGACCGCCCTGGTCACCGCCACTCGCAACCGCGTGTCCATCCAGTCTGGATTGCAGGACCTGGTGCTGCTCAAGACCAGCGGCTCCGGCTTCGAGGAATTCCTGCGCGACGAATACACCACGCTGAAGGACGCCGGCGACCGCATACTTTCCACCGCAGTCCGCGCTCGCTGGCTGTATGGGCCGGGAGCCGTAGCCTTCGGCGAATGCTGGCTGGGCGTGCGCCGTACTCTGGTCGAAACCTTTGCGGACCACCCGAGCCGCTCGGTGCAGCACACGCTCTATGCCATGGGGGAAGCCGTGCTCAAGCTTTTTCCTGTCATCACCGAGATCGGCATCTCCATGCCCAACCGGCACTGCCTGCCGGTGGACCTGAGCCCCTTCCAACTGGAAAACAGGAATGAGGTCTTCGTGCCGGTGGATGAGCCCCACGGCCTCATCGAGGCGGTGCTGAAGCGAACGTAAGCCGCTCTTTGTTCGTGTTGCGCCCCGGGCTGCTTGTCAGCGAATAGGGCCTAAGGGCCTAAGCTCTTGAGCCAGAATAGGACACCAGCGATTGCCGCAAGCAAGGCCAAGATGCCAAGGACCTTGAAAGCTGCCTTAATGAAATTCCAGCTCAGGGCTACAACAACAATTACCACTGCAAGGCCAATGCCGATATAGAGGGGGTTGTTCGATAGCAAATCTTTTAGCCCATCCATGATTATCTCCCCTTTCGATGGGACCGTAATTTTCCCCTGTTAAGCCCTCCCTTTGTCCGGATAGTGCGCCCCTTCTACGCTCCCCCCCCTACGGTGTCAAGCAGATTTCTTCTCGCGGTTCCTTCGTCGGGGCCTGAGGACCAACTCATTCCTTCACACTTATGAGGAGGCTTGTCCACACTTTCACCCTCAAAGAGCCTGGTGCCCTACATCTGCCCGCAGTTGGCAGATGTGGGCTTTACGGTAACCTGAGTGCTACTGCCTCAACACGGCCTCAGGCTGAATGGACGGTCGACCGGAGCAATGGAGAATTCCCAAGCGATTGCAGCTTCGCCGGGCGCCGCTTACCTGCGCGCGCGCTGCTTGAGGATCTTCACAAACGATGCAGTGCGAATTTCCTCCAGCGTCAGGCCGGTG
>CAZZAQ010000361.1:0-5566 GCA_964652165.1 uncultured Bifidobacterium sp. | reverse complement strand
GGCGGCCAACTCCTGCTTGTGCTGCTCGGCGTCATTGATCATCGAGCGGAACTTGAGCATGGTGAAGGGCTGGCCGTTCAGCCCGCAACGCCGCTGACGGAACAGGGCCGCCCCCGGGGAGGTGATGCGAATGGCCAGGGGCACCAGAATCCAGAGGGGCAGCAGCAGCACCACGAGGATGAACGCCAGCACGATATCGAGAATCTGCTTGAACACTCCCTGCCAGGAGGTCTCGGGGGCGGAGCGGAAGACCAGGACCGGCCGCCCGTAGAAGTCGTCCAGACTCGTGTTCGAAACCTGCGTCTTGAAGAAGTCCGCCACGAGCCACGCTTCGACGCCCTCGATTTCGCAAGCCTGGATGGCTTTCTCGACCTCGCCGAACACCGTGTGCCGGGCGTTGATGATGATGCCGTTGGCGGAGGTCTGGTGGAGCAGTTTCACCAACTCCGGGATCGTGCTCACGTTGAGATCGACTTCGCCGACGATGTCGATGTTCTCGATGCCCTTGGCCTTGATATCGTCGAGGAGGCGCTGGCGGTCCTCGGCGGAGCCCACCAGCAGCATGCGCTTCTTGATCTGCGACACGCCCAGCCGGCTCCGGTAATAGATCCGCATCAGCTCCTCGCTGGCGAACACGAGAAGGAAGCTGATGGCCGCAAAGAGCACGATGACGCCGCGCGCCAGGGCGTTGCGGGACAGGTACAGGAACAGGATCACGCCCACGGCCACGATGAAGCAGCCTTTTAAGAGCAGCCAGGCGGTTTCCAGCCGGCTCCCGAACAACGGCCGCTGGTAAAACCTTACCGACTCCAGCACGAGCGGCGCGCTTGGAAAAATGATCAGAATCAGCCAGCTGAACCGATTGAACGGATCGATCGGCTCAAACTTCCAAAACAGGATCTCCGAGGGAAAGTGATCGCGCAGCACATGCGCCAGCCACAGACCCACCGCGAACAGCGCCGCGTCTTTCAACTGGCCGATCTGGGTCCGGATTTGTCGGTCGCGGCGAAGCATCAGGCCAGGCTCATGGGTTGTTCGCCAGTCGGCTCGGCGCGCCTGCCGTCAACTGGAACCGGGGCACCGCGGCGCCAATCAGTTCCGCCATGCGGGCGAAAACCGCGCTTTCCTGTCCGGGGGGGCAGATGGAGTAGCACGAGATGTAGGCCCAGCGCTGGAGAATCCCCGCGGTCAGGAGGTCCCGCGTCATCCAGAGCATGCGTTGGTTGTGATCCGCGCTAATCTGGCCGTCGGCCACGAACCAGAACAAATAGAGGGCCTGGACCCGGCCTCGCACGCCCTTCTCCTCGACTTCACGGGAAACGGTGAAGCAGGTCACCGGAAGATCATACGCGTGGGGTTCGCGCACGGGAATGGTCCGGCTCTCCTTCCGGTCGATCGAGGTGCCCTGGCCCGGCAGGCAATACTCGGGTTTGTGAATACTCGTGCGGTCCGAACCCATCAGCACCACGCTGAGCGTCACGCCGAAACCGTCCGGCGCCTCGTAGTAACGGCCGCCGTACGTGGTGTCCCTGGGCAGCCACGCCGTCACGTTGGTCGAGATGGGCATCGGCTTCGAATGGAAGTTCAGGACGCGCTCGGGCAACTCGACGGAGTTCGTGGCGACCAACCCGCCGTTCTCATCGTAAACGCTCTGGGCCGTCAGCCGCACGCCCGGCCGGCCAAGCTTTTGCGAGGCTTGCATGCGGGAGAGCAATAGCGCCGTGCCGCCGATCAGCACGAGGACAACCCCGGCGAGGATTTGAGCCTGACGATTCACGGCTTCGATTCCGCTTTAGCGGCCTGTAACAGGGCCGGTTCGGCTGGGGGCGCAGGGCGTGTTCGGTTTTCCCGCAGCCAGTAGATCGCCAGGCCAATGCCGCCGAACGCCGGGAGGTACGGCACGAGGCTCAACCAATCACTTTTGTGCACGTAGTCGCCCGCCCGATGCCCGAAGGTTTCCGATGCCAGGACGATCATCAGAAGGCGGCATACATTGGCCGCGACCGCCATGGGGATGGCCGCGCCGACCACCAGGATACGCCGCCAGGCGGACGTTAGAGAAACATACCCGCAGATGATGCCAAAGGCCATGATCGTCGTGAGGCTCTTGATTCCGCTGCACGCGGCGGCGACTTCATATTTGTACTCGCCTGCGGCGTCGAACAGCAGATTGCCCTGGTGGACGACGTTCACCCCAAGCGCGTGGCAAAGGATCGCCGTGATCTTGGTCGCCAGCAGTCGCAGGGGCACCGTCAGCGGTTCCGCCCCGCTGCCCAGTGGCACGCAGAACATCAGCAGCGCAAACGGGAACAATGTTGCGCGCAGCCAGGACCAGCCCCACACCAGCCCGGTCAACGCGTAGATCCCGGCGAAGAACGCCACGACCGACACGCGCGCCTGCTGGACGCGATAGCCCAGCACGTGCAACAGCGTCGCCAGGAGGAACAGCGCCAATGCCGGCCAACAGATCCGTTTGGGCAGCGCCGCAATGTCCTCCCGCCGCCACCAGATCAGGCCGAGCACGATCGCGGGCATCACGTAGGCCAGTTCCTGGTCGTCAATGCCCGACATCGTCCATAACCACCACCGGAACAGGGAGGGACTCTTCACGTAACCGAGGGTCGAGTTGCCCCAAAACTGGAAGAGCGCGGTCCACGCCACCAGCCAGCAGAGCAGGACGCCCGCGTTGGGCATCGCGCGCCAAAACGTGGCAAGATCCATCCGCTGGCTGGCGGGAGTTGGATTGGTTCTGCCGGTATCCGCGGACATTGATTTAGTTGAGACAATAGGGCGGGCGGGCCGCTCAATCAATTCTTCATTGCAGCCGTCTCCGCCCCGACAGACCGACTATCGGCGGTGGCTTCAACCCCTTGAACTGCAACCCTGCACTGGCCCTCGGCCCGGGGCTTCCGGGGAGCGCACTGGTTACGTCGCGAGGCCGCACAAGGACGAGGCCCTGGGTTCGGGCCAATCCTGAAAGGATTGCGTCCTCCAGCCCAGGGTTGCGAGGAACGAGCTACCCTGGGTCAGCCCGGTCAAAGTAAACAACCCTGTAGGGGTTGCGTCGGTCGGCGGGCGAGCGCACCGAACGCGACGCAACCCCGTTGGGGTTGGGGAATTTTTCGACGCGTTCCCAGGGTGGCTCGTTCCTCGCAACCCTGGGCTGAGTGACGGAATCCCGTTGGGATTCCGGGCGCGGCGCTCCGCGAGGTAGCTTGCGGCTATTGCCGGCGGCGTGAAGACGGGAGGAAAACGCGCTTGCCTGCCCCCGCCCGCCCGTTAGGCTGCGCGCAGTTGCTGGTCTTCATCCTATGGACAAAGCGAAATACGAGAAGCTAAGCAAGATGCAGGACCACGAGCTGTTTGAGTGGGCAAGATTTGGCGAAGCTGCCACAGACGGATTAGCGGCCAGACATATCTTGGAGATGCGCCGCATCCAGAGGGCTGCCGCGGCGGCAGACCGCTCAGCCCATGCCGCGATGTGGGCTGCTATTGCGGCTTTTGGTTCTTTGGCTGTTGCCATCATTGGCTTGTTGCGTCATTGAGCCTTGCACAACTTTAGAAGACGACAAATGAAGCACTCCATTATCGTCTCCCTGGTGCTCATTGGCATGCTCGTCGCCGGATGCACGACTACTACTTTCACCGAGTACCGGGGCGACGGCATCCGTCAAGGTAAAGGCGGGACGGTTCGGAATGTACAGGGAATTGACTTCTGGGAGAATGGAGAGCCAGACCGCAAGTACCGAATCCTCGGTGTCATCGACGATGCCCGGAAGGACAGCATTTTTGTTCCTGGAAAGGATGGCGCGGTTGCAAAGCTCGCGCGGGAGCGTGGAGGAGACGCAGTCATTCTCGCCGGTGGTGATCGAGAGCTTTCTGGAGTCGACAACTATGGAAACGCCCACTACAGACGGATTACGAAAATGGTGGTCGTCAAGTATGTCGAGTGATCTTAGCCTCGTGTATCGGAGTTGGACTTACGCGATTATCCCATTCACCACTTTCCCCTCCGCCGCCGGACGCGGGCGATTGAGGTGGTCGATCAGTTCGGTGGTGTGGTCGATGCCGCTTGAATCAGTCCGGAATTTCGCGCAGGGTAGGCCGTATGAAGACCGTGACCATCCGTGAAGCCCAATCGCAGTTGCCCCAGCTTATTGCGGAGGCCCACGGCGGCGGCGTGGTAGTGCTGGCCGACGGCGACAAACTGGTGCGGCTGGAGCCTTACGACCCCGCGGACCCGCGTGTGCCGTTCGATCCAGAGGAGGACAGTGCGGAGTTGGAGGAGCAGTTGTTGAAGGCGGTCAAGGGCCCGCACGCGCCGCATTCGCGGGAGGAATTGCGCGCTGTGGCGGATCGCGCGTTGCGCGAACATCGGTCCACGGGGACCGAATGAGCCTGCCGATCCATCGGGCAGACTGGTTCAAAGAGGACTTCGACCGGCAGTTTCGCTGGTACATCAGAAAGGCGGGCGAGACCGTGGCGGAAGGGTATCTCGCCGCGGTGGAGAGCACAGTCGAGGAGTTGGCGCGGCAACCAGAGATGGGGAGGCTGCGGCGCTTTCGACACTCGGAGCTTCAAGACATCCGTTCGTTCCGCGTCGCGCGGCCGTTCCACAGGCACATTTTGTTTTACAGGTACGGGGAAGATGCGCTGCTCGTGGAGCGGGTCATGCATGGTGCGCGCAACCTGGCACGGCGATTGGCGGAACCGCCGTCCGTCGCTAAGGAATGATTTCCCGGTGCGGCTTCCAGTCATGCTCACCAACACGGGGGAGATTTTCAAGTTCTCTTACGAACCAACTGCCGCTTGAGGGAGGCGGCCTTCGGTCGTTCGACGTTGGATGTTCGATGTTCAGCGTTCAAACTCCGCCCCTTCCATCTCCTTAGGTCGAACATTGAACTTTCAACGTCGAACATCGAACATCGAAAGCTACGCGATGATCCCATTCACCACATTCCCCTCCGCCGCCGGGCGGGGGCGGTTGAGGTGGTCCATGACTTCGACGTTCGGGTCGATGCCGAGGAGATGGAACATCGTGGCGGTCAGATCTTCGGGGCGCACGGGATCCTTGGCGGGGTGCATCCCGTGCCGGTCGCTTTCGCCATAGACGAAGCCGCGCTTGACTCCGCCACCGGCCAGCAGCGCGGTGTAGCATTGGGGCCAGTGATCGCGCCCGGCGTTCTTGTTGATCTCGGGTGTGCGGCCAAATTCGCCCATCCAGATCACCAGCGTGGTGTCGAGCAAGCCGCGCTGGTCGAGATCGTCCAGCAACACAGGCAGCGTCTGGTTGGTCAGCGGCAAGTGATACTTCTCGATGATGGGATACATCTTCGTGTCGTTGAACCCGTGAGTGTCCCAGCCGCCGGATTCGGTGCTCTGGCCGCCGATGCTCTCGGAGAAGTAAACGGTGACGAACTTGACGCCCGATTCGACGAGCCGCCGGGCCAGCAGACAGCCCTGGCCGTAAGTGGTGCGTCCGTAACCGTCGCGCACCTTCGCAGGCTCGGCGGAAAGGTTGAACGCCTCGCGCAGTTTCGGCGAATCGAGCATCGCCAGCGCCTTC
>CAZZAQ010000360.1:0-5566 GCA_964652165.1 uncultured Bifidobacterium sp. | reverse complement strand
GCGCTTGCGGTAAATCACGAACGAGGGAAGTGGAAGAACGTTACACGAAAATGTGGCCAAACACTGCGTTGAAGCCCCTATGAGGGTTGTCAAGCACGCGTGAGGCGGTCCGGCTTTTTTTCTTCTGTCTTGCAGGCGCGTGGAGCCGCGTAGCGAAGCGGAGCGCAGTCCGCCGCGAAGCGGTGAGACGCCTCCACCGCCCGCGCCGGCGTCTGTGCCGGCGCGCTCGGTCCGCTTCTACTGCCAACTAAAAATTCAATCGCGATCGAGAGAGACGAAGTGCAAGACTTATAGCGCACAATGAGAGTTATGTTTCTTAAAGTTCGTGGGAACTGCGCCGCCTATGAGCTCCGACTTGCTCCGGCCCTCAATGTTGGGTCGCCAGGTAGACTTGAACATAGCGGGCTGCCGTTCGTTCCCACGAAAAATCCGCCTTCATCCCCGTCGTCTGCACCCGCTGTCGAAGCGGCGGCGCGCCAAAGAGCACGAGTGCTTTGCGCATCGCCCTGGCCAGCGCGCGCGCGGAGGGTTCGCGGAATTTGATGCCGTTGGCCCGCTTCGCGTCTTCCGCCAGGTCCACGACGGTGTCATCGAGGCCGCCGGTGGCGCGCACGATGGGAATGGCGCCGTAGCGCAGGCTGTACATCTGGTTCAGCCCGCACGGCTCGAAGCGCGAGGGCATCAGGAAAAAGTCCGCGCCCGCTTCGATGCGATGCGAGAGCGCCTGGTCAAAACCGATGCGCACGCCCACCTTGCGGGGATTGCGGGCGGCAAGGTTTACATAACCGGCTTGCAATTCCGGGCTGCCGTTGCCGAGCAGAACGAATTGCAACTCGGCGGAAACCATTTCTTCCAGGGCGCCCAGCAGCAGATCGACTCCTTTCTGGGCGACCAGCCGGGTGACGCTGGCGAACAGCGGCACTTTTGCCGAGACCGGCAACCCGAACTCGGCCTGTAATGCGGCCTTCATCGCCGCCTTGCCCGCGAGGTCTCTGGCGGAGTAAGGCTGTGGAATGTGCGGGTTGGCCACGGTGTTCCATTCGTCGTAATCGACGCCGTTGAGAATTCCGACAAGGCTCTTCTGCCGTTCCCGCAGCACGGCGTCCAGGCCGCAACCGAATTCGGGCGTGGTAATCTCCCGGGCGTAGCGCGGGCTGACGGTCGTGAGGCGATCGGCAAAGGAGATGGCGCCTCTCAGGCAATTCAACCATCCGAAAGCCTCTACGCCGCCGGGCGAAAAGAAAGTCTCCGGCAGGTTGGCCAGCGCGAAGTCCGAGCGCGGGAACACCCCTTGATAGGCCAAATTGTGAATCGTGAGCACCGTCGGTGGCGCGTTGGACCAGCCCTCGGCGGCTTGCGCATGCCGGATCAAGGCCGGCACCAGGCCCACCTGCCAGTCATGCACGTGGACGACTTCGGGTGGACTCGTGAGGTAGCGGGCCAGATGGGCAACGCATTTGGAGAAGAACACGAAGCGTCGCGCATTGTCCGGATAATCGCGATCGTCTTCGCCGTAAAGCCCGGCGCGATCGAAGAACTCCGGCGCGTCGACAAAGTAAACGGTCACTCCTTCGCCGGCGTGCAGCGTGAACACTCCGGCCTGCCGTCGCTCCACGCCCAGCGGCACGTCGATGTGATAGTCAAACCGTGCCAGCCCGGGAAACTTCGCGGCGATGCCCCGGTGCAACGGCGTCACCAGCGACACTTCGTGTCCCGCCCGGCCGAGCGCCTTGGCCAGCGCCGCGACCATGTCCCCCAGCCCGCCGCTCTTGGAGTACGGATGGACCTCACTGCTGGCCAGCATCAGTTTCATCGTCCCGAGGGGTGCGCTCCCCTGCCCTGCCCTCCCCTGCCCTTCACACGGCTGGGATCCTCTCCGCCTTCAAATAGGCGCGCAGCGGTTCGGGAATCAGCACGCTGCCGTCCGGCTGCTGATGCGTCTCGATCAATGCGACGAACAATCGCGCCAGCGCGGTGCCGCTGCCGTTGAGGATGTGTGGAAAACGGTTTTCTCCGCTCCCGGTCTTGTAGCGCAGGTTCATTCGGCGGGCCTGGAAGTCCTCGCAATTGGAGCAACTGCTCACTTCCAGATAGGTCCCCTGCCCTGGCGCCCAGACTTCGATGTCGTACGTCATGGCGCTGGCGAACCCCATGTCGCCCGTGCAAAGCTGGATGACTTTGTAGTGCAGCCCGAGTCGTTGCAGCACTTTCTCCGCGTTGCCGACCATTTGCTCCAACTCGTGGTAACCGTGCTCCGGCTGCACGATCTTGATCAACTCGACCTTGTCGAACTGGTGCACGCGAATCATCCCGCGCGTGCCGACGCCCGCCGCGCCCGCCTCCGCGCGGAAACACGGACTGTAGGCCACGTAACGAATCGGAAGCTGTAACTCCTTCAAGATTTCCTCGCGGTGGATGTTGGCGACCGGCGCTTCGGCCGTGGGCAACAGATAGAGCTTGCCCAGCGTGCTCCCATCCAGCCCTTCCTGCACGGCGTAAGCCTGGTCTTCGAATTTCGGGAACTGCCCCACGCCCGTCATGCAATCGCGCCCGATGATGAACGGCGGCGACACCTCCGTGTAGCCGTGCTCGGTGACGTGCAAATCCAGCAGGAACTGAATCAACGCCCGCTCCAGCCGCGCGCCCCAATTCGTGTAGAGCAGAAAACCGCTTCCGGACAACTTCGCCCCGCGCGCGAAGTCCACCAGTTGCAGAGACTCGCACAACTCGACGTGACCCTTGGGTTTGAAGGCGAAGTGCGGCTGCTCACCCCAAGTGCGCACCACTGGGTTGTCCGCGCTCGACTTGCCGAGCGCAATGTTTGCGTGCGGCAGATTGGGCAAGCGGAGAAGTAAGGCTGCCTGTTGGGCATTGAGGATCAAAACTTTAGCCTCGCCAGTACCGATTAGTTCTTTGATGTTCGCAACCAGCGCCTTCAAGTCCCCGGCGCTCCTAGCGATGCCCAATGCTTCTTCGGGAGGAGCCTTTTTTGCCTCGGCCATCAACTTACCGATTTCGTTTGAGAGTCGATTCCGTTCCGCCTTGAGCTTCTCCACTTCAGCGAGTCTCTTGCGCCGTTGCTCGTCCAGAGCCAACACTTCGTCCACGCGAGCCTCGTCCCCAGCCCCGCGCGCCCGGAGCCGTTCGCGGACGTGCTCCGTTTGGTCGCGGATCAACTTGATGTCAAGCACGCGCGGATTATGCAAACGCGGTGGACGTGAGCAAGGCGGGAGTCAGAAAGGCGCGTAAAACTTGAACCGTGCAACGTAAGAATCCGCTGTCCAGTTCGGCTTCACGGGCGCACTTAGTTTTTGAGCCGCCCCAAAGGGGCCAAATAATCCAGCCCAGGGCAACGCCCTGGGAAGCGTATCCCCAAAGCCTCGTCAGCCCTGAAAGGGCGAAATCCTCCACGCCAGCGATCGGGATCGGCGAGGGTTTTTATTGCGCCCTTTCAGGGCTTGGTCGGGTTGGACCGGCGATTCCCAGGGCGTTGCCCTGGGCTGGATTATTGTAGCCTTTCAGGCTGGCTCTCGAGCCCGCCAACCAACCGAGCCATTTGAGCTTGCCAGAATATGAGATGTACCCTGCTTCGCCTGAATCTCCCGCCCGACTTTACGTTTCACGTTTCACGTTTTACGCTCCGCGCATGTTCCAATACCTCGCGCAAGCCAAAGACAAATCCTGGCAGCCCGGCCCCTACCCCGGCGTCGAACTGCTCGTCCTGCACAAGCACGATGCCACCGGTGGCGTCACCGTGCTGCGGAAGTTCCACGCTGGCGTCACGGTGCCGGCCCACACGCATCCGCTCGCCAACGAATACGTTTACGTCCTCAGCGGCGAATGGGAAGAGAGCGGCGTGGTCCACACCACCGGCGCCTTTTTCTTCGCTCCCAAAGGCGAGCGCCACGGCCCGCACGTGGCCCGCACCGAAGTCCTCTCGCTCACACACTTCGACGGCCCGCTCACCGTGGCGTAGCCGCCCGTTAAAAAAGTAGCATCCGGCGTGAGCCGGATCTGATCTGACTGCGATTCCCGAAGGAATAATGATCCGGCTCACGCCGGATGCTACGAGATGAGGGTTTTTCAACGAGCTGGTAGCCGCCGACGTGAGGAGGCGGATGCCCCGGAGTGCGTGGAAATCCGCATGCTCAGGCCGGCGGCTACGTTGCCGGAGTCCTCTTGCATTGCCCCGGCCGCCTGCTTAAAAGGAGCCATGAACCGCCGCAGATTTCTTCAAGCTTCCGCCGCCACCGTCGCTCTCACCGCCCTGCCCCACTATGCCGCCGAGTTCGCCGACCAAAAGAAACGTGTCGGCCTCATTGGCACCGGCTGGTACGGCAAGTGTGATTTGCTCCGCCTCATCCAGGTCGCCCCTGTCGAAGTCGTCTCGCTGTGCGATGTCGACAGGAAAATGCTCGCCGACGCCGCCGAACTGGTCGCCTCCCGGCAGGCCTCGAAGAAAAAGCCGCGCACGCACGGCGACTACCGCGAGATGCTCAAGGAAAAAGACCTCGACCTCGTGCTCATCGGCGCGCCCGATCACTGGCACGCCCTCCCGATGATCGAAGCGGTCAGGACCGGCTGCGATGTCTGGGTGCAAAAACCCACGAGCGTGGATGTCGTAGAGAGTCTCGCCATGCTCTCCGCCGCCCGCAAACATAAGCGCGTCGTCCAGGTCGGCACGCAACGCCGCAGCACCCCGCACCTCATCGAAGCGCGCAACGACTTCATCCAGTCCGGCAAGCTCGGCAACATCGCCTACGTCGAAATCTGCTGTTACTGGCACATGCGCAACCGCGACACGCTCACCTCCGCGCCCGACACAACGCCACCCGAGCACCTCGACTTCGAGATGTGGACCGGCCCCGCGCCGCGCCGGCCGTATAACAAGATTGTTCACCCGCGCGGCTGGCGCGCCTTTATGGAATACGGCAATGGCATCATCGGCGATATGTGCATTCACATGCTCGACATGGTGCGTTGGATGATGGACCTCGGCTGGCCCAGGTCCGTCAGCTCCACTGGCGGAATCCTCGTGGACAAAACCGCCCGCGCCAACATCCCCGACACCCAGAGCGCCACGTTCGACTTTGGCGATGTGAAGGTCGTCTGGACCCACCGCACCTGGGGCGAGGCGCCTGATCCCAAATACCCATGGAGCGCGACGTTCTACGGCGACAAAGGCACGCTCAAAGCCAGCGTCTTCGGCTTCGATTTCCTCCCGCGCGGCAAAGGCGAAAAGGTCGCCCGCGAAGTCGGCCTCGAACTGGAACAATTCCCCGAGGACAAGACCGAGAAGGATCTGGAGAAGCACTGCGCCCCGGCGATTCGCGGCCACATGAAGGATTTCCTCCACTGCATCGCCACGCGCGGCAAGCCCGTGGCCGACATCGAACAGGGCGTCACTTCGACGATCAGTTGCATCCTCGCCAATCTCTCGATGAAGCTGGGCCGCTCGCTCCAATGGGACCCGGTCCAGGGCAAAGTCGTGGGCGATGACGAAGCGAGCGGACTCCTCCGCCGTCCCTATCGCGCGCCGTGGGTGCATCCCGATCCCGGCGCGGCT
>CAZZAQ010000359.1:0-5588 GCA_964652165.1 uncultured Bifidobacterium sp. | reverse complement strand
CGCGATGTAAAGGTAGCCGTCCGGTCCGAAGTTCATGGCGCCGCCGTTGTGGTTGGATTGGGGTTCGTCGATGCGGAGGATTTCGCAGCGGCTGGCGGGATCGATGCGGTTTGTGTTGGCCGCATCGATGCGCCATTCGGCGATAACGCTCTGGTGGTTGTTGGTCGTACCAGGACTGAGCACGGAGGGAAAGTCCGCCGGGCCGGCAGTAGGCTCGGAACTGTAGGTATAGATGTAGGGATTGAGGGCGAAGTTCGGATGAGCGGCCACCCCGAGCAGACCGCGCTCGTCGTAATCGTAGCGCGCAGGGATGATCAGGCGCGAACGAATGTCCAGCATGGGGACGGCGGCGCGGCCCGCGGTCGTCACAAGCCAGATGAGGCCCGATTGGTCGTAAACGAACAGGCGGCCGGTGCCGTCGTCGGGCGCGGCCAGGCCCAGCGGCGAGACCATGCCCTCGGCGATGGTCCGGAGTTCGATGGAGAGGGCGCCTTTGGGGATGCGATTCGCGATGGGATTGGTGATCGCCACGCTGTTGACAGTGATGGCCACACTCGAGGACGTGGCGAGATCGCCTTCGTTGTCCCAGGCCACGGCGCTTAGGGTGTGAGTGCCCGCCAGGAGGTTGACAGTGATGCTGAAAGGAACTGCGGCGTCATGGCCCAGGGACGCGCCGCCGTCGAAGAACTCGACGTTGGTCACGCTGCCATCGACGTCGGCGGCAGTGGCATTGAGGGTGACGGTGGCGGGCGCGGCGAAGGAAGCGCCGTTGGTGGGGCTGGTGATGCTGACGGTGGGCGGGAGGTTGGTGCCGCCCGGTGGCCGGGTGTAAGTGACTTGGAGCCGGCCGGCGTTAGCCGTGTCTCCGCGCGCGCCGAAACCGCGAACGGATCGACCCGTGCCCTCCGCATCCGACCGCAGCAGCCAGCCAAAACTCTCGGCAGGATGATCGAGCCAGAATTGGACGTCGCTGGTCACAGCGGCGCCGCTCCAGGCGTAGCTGGCGCCGAGGGCGCTGCCGACTGCGGTCGACGCGCTGGCTGTCGCCGCGGCATCGCTGGCAGCGCCGGGGTCCGTCCAATCGGCGCTGCCTGACATGCGCGACGTCCAAGTGGCATCGCCGGCCACAGCCAATGCGCCGTTCATGCCTATCTGGGCGCCTTCGGTCCAGTCCGCGTTCAAGCGGTAAATCTGGAACGACGAATCCACCGGCCCGAGGCCGGGCACCTTGGTCACGGTGAGCTGGAGGACGGCGGAGTCGATCGTGGAACCGGCCGGGATGCCGGCCAGATTGAACCGGATGAGTCCGCGGCGCACGCCGCCCACGCCATCGGTGCCCGCATCGAACCAGGGGTGTCCCCCGGCGTTGTTGTTGGTGAGATTGCTGTTCATGAAAGTGTCCGCCGCCGCGGACAGGGTGACGACGGCCGCAGGGCTGAGTTGGGCGCTGGCGAGGAATCCGAGGCCAATGGCGAGAAAAAGATGTTGGGTATTCGTTTTCATTCAGACGATATCTTTCCAATCGAATCGAATCCGACGGCGCGCCGACGGCGCGCAGCGGGATTGAGAACCACTGAGCCGGGCTCCCGCCCGCCATCGAATCGGCCAGTGGGGATGCGCTTGGGCACGAATCGAGACGGGCGAGAGCGTGAACGGCGCGTCATCCTGCCACTGCGGCTTCAGAGGCATCCGAGGGAGACGCCTTCGGCCGAGGAGCGCGATACAACCGCGTTGGTTCACCCCGGGAAGATGCGTGGGGCTGGCGACGGGTTCCCGGAAAACAAAAAACGGGGACAGATAGCATGTTCAAAATAGAGATGTTGAATTGATGTTTCTGCCCCCATTTTTCTGCCATAAATCCTCATGCCCATTACTTGCCCAATATCCGTGTTTCCTATGGATCAGGAGGAGTTTGCGCAGCTTGATTATCAGGTGATGCGCCACGTCTTCGACTCCCACAATGAATTGGGCCGCTTGTGCGATGAAGTGATTTACCAGCACGACCTCGCCGCCCGCTTGCAATCGACCGCACTCGGCCCCATGCACGAGGAGGTGCCCGTGACGGTGACGCACGGCGATTTCGCCAAGATTTACTCACTCGATCTTGTTGTCGCCAATACTGCCATTTACGAATTGAAGACCGCCGTTAGTCTCGCGGGCGAACATGAGGCGCAGCTGCTCAACTACTTGCTGCTGGTCGGCGCCAACCACGGCAAACTTGTCAATCTCCGTCCAACGAAAGTCGAATCAAGGTTCGTCAACACCACGCTCACCCAGCAGAGCCGACGGCAATTCGAGGCAGAGATCCAGCGATGGCGCGAAGAGGATGACCTCAGCCGATCTCTGCGCGTCCGTCTGCTGAATTTGTTGCAAGACTGGGGCTGTTTTCTGGAGTTGCCGCTCTACACCGAAGCGCTGGTTCACTTTCTTGGCGGGGAACAGCAAGTAGTCCAGAAGGTGGCGTTGAAGAGCGGCAACGTGTCGCTTGGGAATCAACGCGTGCATCTGCTCACGCCGGATACGGCGTTTCGGTTGACGGCGCTTGCCGAAGGTGCTGAACACTACGAAATCCAGCTCCGCTTGTTACTGAAGCACAGCGCGCTGCGGGCCATTCAATGGATCAATATGGCCCGGCACAGGGTTGACTTTGTGACGTTGACCAAGTGAGTGCTGGCAGAAAGATGGGGGCAGAAAAATGAGATTCAGCAAAAGCAGCGTTTTCATTTCTTTTCGCTCTTATCATCACCGACTCGGTCCGCAGGTCGCTGCGTTCCCCCCATCTTCGTGTCGTGACGATTCCCCGGAAATCGTGAAGAACCAAACAATGCGGGAAAATGGAGACAGAAGGATTGAGCAAAATACAGTGGTCGTCTTGATTTTTCTGCCCCCATTTTTCTGCCTCAACTCTTATGAACAGTGCGCTGCGCGCCATTCAATGGATCAATATGGCCCGGCACAGAGTTGACTTCGTGACGTTGACCAAATGAGGGCTGGCAGAAAGATGGGGGCAGAAAAATGGGATTCAGCAAAGGCAGTCGTTTCAATGCTTTTCCGCTTCGATCCCGAGCGGCTTCGAGGCAACATGCCGCCGCAACCTGGTGAACGATTCGCTGGAGCGCGGGAACTAACGTGGCAGGTCAGGACTCACACGAAAGAGAACGGATGAGGGATCGACCGGACTTCCAGCATCTGGTCGACCTGCACTACGCCTCCCTTTACCGATTTGCCTTGAGCTTGACGCGATCAGAGAGCGACGCCGGCGACCTCGTTCAGGAGACGTTCCTGACCTGGGCGGCCAAGGGACATCAGTTGCGGGAGGCGGCGCGGGTCAAGGCATGGCTGTTCACCACGCTGCACCGGGCCTTTTTGCAGAGGCAGCGGCACACGACGCGCTTCCCGCACCTCGAACTGGCTGAAGCGGACGCGGAATTGCCCGCCTGCGATCCGGAACTGGTGAGCCGACTGGACGCGCGGGCCGCCGTGGAGTTGCTGGGAAAAGTGGACGCGCCATTCCAGGCGCCGGTCGCGTTGTTCTATCTGGAGGATTATTCCTACCGCGAGATCGGCGCGATTCTGGATGTCCCGTTGGGGACGGTCAAATCGCGCATCGCCCGGGGACTGGCCCAGTTGAAGCAACTCGTGCGAGAAACCCAATCCGCGTCCCACCGGGCGCAACAGGAGGCGCGGTGACTCTCCAGGAAGCCAAGCGCGTCTTGACGCTCTATCGGCCTGGGACGGCCGACGCGGGCGATCCAGAAGTTGCCGAGGCCGTGGAACTGGCGCGGCACGATGCGGAGTTTCGAGCCTGGTTCGAGCAGCATTGCGCTTTCCAGACGGCGATGTGGAACAAATTCCGCCAGATCGAGGCGCCCCCTGACTTAAGAGCCCGATTGGACGAGGCCCAAAAGTTGGATCGCTTGCGGCGCCGGCGGCGTCGCGCGGCAGCCTGGATGGCGGCCGCGGCGGCTGTGTTGCTCCTGGCGCTTGCAGGAAGCCTCCTGGGACCGCGAATCCCGAACCGCTTCGCCGACTATCGATCTCGCATGGTCCGCGGGGCCCTTCGCGGATACAGCATGGATATTGTCACGAACGACATGGTGGAAGTGCGCCGGTTCCACGCGGCGCGGGGCGCGCCCTCCGACTACGCGCTGACGAAGGGGCTCGAGGAACTGACCCTCACCGGAGCCGGGTTGTTGGAGTGGCGCAGCAATCCCGTTGCGATGGTTTGCTTCGATCGCGGCGACAACCAGATGCTCTTTCTATTTGTCATGAACAAGGCCGCGGCCAAGGACTCGCCACCCGCCGCGCCGCAAGTGTCGCAGGTGAACCGGTTGCTCACCGCGAGTTGGACGCGGGACAATTATACGTACGTTCTGGCCGGGCCGGAGGAGCCGGATTTCGAAAAGAAGTATCGTTAAGAATTGAACATGGTTTCCATCCCGAACGGGACGGATCCAGGGCCGATCTTACTCCGTTAGGTTGGCATCTCTTGAAAGCTTTCAGTGGCTCAGGCACCCTTGATGAAGTCCACGATTCTACCGCTCACTATCACACTTTGCAAAGTGTGATAGTTGCTTCGACTATTCAAGAACTTAACGGAACAATGTTAGTAGCGCCCCGCCACGGTCGTCACGTACATCAGCCAACGGAAGTCTTCCTGCTCGTTCCGCGGCACGGGGAAGGGAAGGTTTGCCTCATCGGGTCTGGGAGCAGGTTTGGTGCGCCAGTAGCGCCAGCGATAAGGCTCAACGTGGCCGTCGGCGTAAGAGAAGTTGGCCGCCCCCTTGTGGTAGGATGCGGGGAGGTCGTTCCATTCGAAACTTCCAACCTTGTTCAGAAAATAGCCGTCTCGGATGCTGTCCGGGTGCTCTTCCACCAGCAGGAAGATGCGCGAGGCGATCGGAATTTGCGAGAGCCGGAAAAACTGCCGGTAATCCGGGTTGTTGACGTTGGACCCGCTTTGCGTGATTTCGCCGGCATCGCCGACCATGGCGTTCATCGAGTAGCTGCGCACGCGCTGGGTCCAGCCGGCGCCGGCCTGGATGTCACTCACCGCCGTGTCACTGGGGCACCGATACATCTGAGCCACCGAGCCCACTTCCGGCCCGATGCCGCCGCGCGTCAGCAGGACCGTGTTCGTGTTGTCGGGGTCCAATTCCCAGCTCAGGATGCTGCTGGTCCAGTTGAGGTACTCCTGTCGGGAGACGGTCCTCCGGATTTCAGGCTCGCCCATGTTGTACGGCAGCGAATCTTCGGCGTCACTGGCATACACCAGACAGCCGAGTGTGAGTTGCCGCAGGTTGTTCAGGCATTGCGTCGTGACCGCCTTGGACTTGGCATCCTTGAGGGCCGGCAGCAACAGGCTGGCGAGGATGGCGAGGATGGCGATGACCACCAGCAACTCGACAAGCGTGAACGCGCCGTCAACGGAGCGCTTCGTGTTGGCCTGCATGGAACAACTTCGGTTTTACCCGGGACGATGCCCTCGCGCCAGGCAATTCCAGGAACTCCGGGACTATACTGCGGGCGCCTCCCCTGTCAAAGCGGAGAATTGCCGCCGGGAGCGCCGGGGGCGCATCTCAGTTTCT
>CAZZAQ010000358.1:0-5589 GCA_964652165.1 uncultured Bifidobacterium sp. | reverse complement strand
TTGAATCGGGCGCCGCTTCGTCCGCTTCAACGCTTGAACGCTTGAACGCTTCAACGGTAAGCACCGGCACTTGCGCCAGCAAATCCCGGCAGACGGCGATTTCGTTGGAGGAATCTTCAGTGAGCGACACGCGGATCGTGTCGCCCAGGCCGTCGCACAGCAGCGAGCCAATGCCGATGGCGCTCTTGATGCGGCCGTCCTCGCCTTCGCCCGCTTCGGTGACGCCCAGGTGAATCGGGTAGTTCCAGTCCGGGCCTTCCTGTTCCAGCCGGGCGGCCAGGAGCCGGTAGCACTCGATCATCACCTTGGGGTTGCTGGACTTCATCGAGAACTTGAAGTTGTGGAAGCCGTGCGCGCGGGCGATGCGGGCGAACTCAAGCGCGCTCTCGACCATGCCGAGCGGGGTGTCCCCGGAGAGCGCGCCGTGGTTGGTGCCGATGCGCAGGGCGCGGCCGAGGCGCTGGCAGAGATGGACCAGCGGCGCGAACTTTTCCTCGATGCGCTTCAACTCCGCGGCGTACGCCGCGTCGGTGTACTCCTTCACCGCGAACTTTTTCGAGTCGGCGTAATTGCCGGGGTTGATGCGGACCATCTCGACCCACTTGGCGGCCTCCATCGCGGCCTCGGGCTTGAAGTGGATGTCGGCGACAATGGGGACGTGGCAGCCGCGGGCGCGGAGTTCCCGGACAACATGCTCCAGGTTCGCCGCGTCCTTCACGGTCGGCGCGGTGATGCGGACGATCTGGCAGCCCACGGCCACGAGGTCGAGGGTCTGCTGCACGCACGCGGCGGTGTCCATCGTGTCGCAAGTGAGCATCGACTGCACGACGACTGGATGGCCGCCGCCAATGATGACGCCCCCGCGGGCGGGATCGCCGACGATGACTTCGCGGGTGATGCGGCGACGGAAGAAAAAGGGCGATTCGCAGTAGCGCATGATCACGGTTTGGCCGGCTCCGCGGGCGGCTTGAACCGAATTTCCGGCAGCTTTGGCTGCCGCTTCCAAGGCCGCCAATCCTGGGCATCGAAGAAGGTGACGAACAGCATGTAGCCAATGATGAGCAGCGCACACGAGGTTTGGATGTAATTAATCAGACGCAGGTTGACGGGCCTGCGGCGCAACGCTTCGATGAGCGCCAAGGTGATGTGGCCGCCATCGAGGACGGGGATGGGCAGGAGGTTGAGCAGAGCAAGATTGACGTTGAGGATGACGCTGAACCAGATGGCCATGCGCCAGCCCTGGTCACTCTCGAAGAGCTGGTAGTAGATGCGCACGATGCCGACGGGGCCGCTGAGGTGCTGGAGGCCGATGTCCGACTTGCGCGAGAGCACCGCGCCGAGGGTGCCGAGCATGGCGTCCACGCTGGCTTTGATCTGCGTGGCCGGGGCCGGATGATCCACTGTCATCTTGCCGCCTAGTTCCCACACAATGCCGAGACGAGGATACTTCTCGTCTTTGGGGATGGCGGGACTGTTCGCAAGGCCCTCTGGCATCACTGGCTTCATCGTCACGTCGAACTGACGCTCGCCGCGCTTCACAGTCAACTGGACTGGCTTGTCGGGGTTCAGGCGGTTTTCCTCTTCGATTGCGAATGGGGAGAAGATGGACTCACCATTCATGGCGATGACGATGTCATTCGGGTGGAGCTTTGCCACCGCCGCCGGACTGTTGGGCTGGATGCCAGCAATGAGAGCGGTCTGAGTGGGAAGAATCATAATCTTGCGCAACGACCTCCGTTCCCAAGCCTCCGTTTTCTCACGAATGGGTTTGGCGACGAGTTCGAGAGTTCTCGTTCCGCGCTGCACGGTGATGGGCAAGGTGTCATTTTCGCTGCGGACAACCCGCCAGGTCACAGTGTTTCCGATGCCCCTGAAGCGGGAAACCGACTTGCCATCGACTTTCAAAATCTTGTCACCGGCCTCCAATCCTGCAGCCTCGGCTGGTGAGCCCTTGAAGACATAGCCAACGGTCGTGGTGGTCTCGGTCTCGCTGACCGGCCTGCCAATAAACCAGACCAGCACGGCGAACACGAGCGCCAGACCGAAACTGAACAGCGGCCCGGCGAAGGCCACAATAATCTTGTCGGGCACGCTGATCGGGGGGAGTGGCTCTTGCTTGCCCTCCGTCCTGCCTTCGATCGTGTCCATTGCCGCCATCTGCGGCAGGGCCACGTAGCCGCCGGCTGGGATGGATCCGAGGCAATACTCGACCCCGTTGAGGGTCTTCTTCCAGATTGGTTTTCCAAACCAGATTGCGAACCGATCAATCTTGAGGCCCCGCCAGCGCGCCGCCAGGAAGTGCCCCAATTCGTGCACGAAGATGAGGATGTTGAAGAGCACGAGCACTTCGAACAGTATGAAAACGACTTTCAGGATTTGCATATTACCAATCTATCGCCAGCGCGACGAGCAGCTTGAGTATAGCCGAGGGCCGGGCACTGGCAATCGTGGAGTCGTTACAATATTGAAAGGTTGACGCTTTGATACAGTGTGCCTGTTTGGCGTAGCTGCGACCGTGAGGTCGCGGGGCGGGGGCGTTTCAGGTTGGGCGCCAGCATCGATTTTGTTCGCGCTTGAAAATTCGGCCCGCGACCTCACGGTCGCAGCTACACCAAACGGATGGCCTCGACTGGTCGGAATACTGCTGGTTTCACTCGCCAATTGGTGCTACAAATTGCCATCTATGTTTCACTGGAAATCGCTTTGGGCGTGCGCTTTGTCCCTTGCGCTGGCGCTGTCGGCCACGGGCCAGATCATGATCAACGGCGTCGCTGACAAGCAGACCGCCCCGGACAGCATCACTTTCACCATTGTCGCTCAAGCGGGCTACACGTATGCGGCGTTTCTGAACACGAATCCAGTTCCGGCGGGAGTTGCCGTGACGGTCAACCGGCCCGATTTCTACCAACTCTACGTCCTTCGCACCAACGACGCGACCAGCGCCGTGGAATACCTGCTGCGCCGGTTCATCGTTTTCGCCGCGGAACGCGGCGCGACCGAGAACACCGAATTGGGCCTCCCGCCCCACACGCCCTGGCCCGTCATTCAGTCGTCGGCGGCTGAATTTGAAGGGGCCAGTCTGCGGCTGCTCGTGCCGCAGGATTTCCCGTCTGGTTATGAGATTCCGGTCGTGGCCTGGGTGGTCGATGCGGACGGACATGCTGTCCGGGCGAATGGCCTGTTGGCCTCCTCCGGTCAAAGATCGATCCAGCTCCGGCGTGGCGTCGGCTCGGGACTGCTCGCTTCCAACAATCCTCCGGGCCTGTTCAACTACGCTCCAACCGTCGGCGGGTTGACGACCAACAAGAACATCAACCTCGCGGCCGCGACGAGTTGGACGAGCGTCTCCGGAACGCTCCCCGGCGCGACCGTGTGGCCGGTCAATGCCCGCATCCGCGTCACCGGCCACCTGGCCATCCCGGCGGGCGCCACGCTCACCATCGGTGCCGGCGCGATCGTGTTGCTCAACTCGGGGGTGAACATCACCAACGACGGGTCGGTCCTCATCAACGGCACCGTCGAGCGGCCCGTCGTCTTCATGCCCAACTCGACCAACCAGCCTTGGGGCGGCTTCTTCATGCGAACGAGCACGGGACTGGTGGATGGGACGGGGGCGATTTTCACCGGCAGCGGCGCCGATCCGAACGGCGGCGCGGGCCACCGCCCCGAACAGTGCCTGTTCTTTGTAAACAATTCGCCGCGGGTCACGCTGACCGATTCAGCCGCCTTCGATCTCAAGGGCCAGCTTGCCCATGCCGCCAATGGCGGCACGTTCACCTTTGAGCGCTTCTTGCTCCAGCGCTGCACGACGGGCGGCGAATATACCGGCGCGTGGTTTCGTGCCAACGACAGCGCCTTCATCGAGTGCCCCGACGCTTCCGCAAATTTCGTCAACGGCGACAACGACGCGCTTTACTTTGTCAATGCGCCCGGCGCGGGCCACGGCTTCACCAATACGCTCATCGGCTGGACCAAGGACGACGGCATCGACAGCGGCGGCAGCGGTTACGGCCCGCTCAGCTATCAGTCGTGCTGGTTCGAAGCGATGTTCCACGAAGGCAACTCGCTCTCGGGCTACAAGAACACACGGGTCTGGGACACCGTTTACATCGACTGTGGCCAAGGCATCGAGAACGGTTACGACGGCCCGACGGGCCGCGTCGAACGCTGCCTGTTCACCGCCTGCCAATCGGGCATCCGGCACGGGGACAATTACCAGACTTTCAGCGGCTACGCCGGACTGATGATTGCGACGAACTGCCTCTCGATTTACAATCACCGCGACCTCTTTGGCTACAACTGGGACAACGAAGGGGGCTGGACCAACAACTGGGGCCGGATGATCGCCAGCGGCAACCTCATCAGCCTCCCGGACACGAATTTCCCGAACAACACGGTCTGGAATCCTGCCGCAGACGCCTGGCGCCTGGCCGCGTTCGGCGCGAAAGGCCGCGCTGGTGTCGCCCTGGCCGTGCGCCCCGGACAGAGCACTCTCGGGAGCTTTCCTGACGGCGTGCCCGTCGGCCTGAGCATGCCCTACACGAACGAAGTCGCCGTGGACTATGCCATCGACGGCACCGACGGCACGCACCTGACCGGCACGCTGCGTTTCGAGCCCGGAGCGATTCACAAGTACCTCCCCGTGCCGGCGGCATTCAGCGGCGTGCTCCAGGTGGCGCTTTCCAATCCGCTGAACGCCGACTTGACCGGTGCCAGCACGCTACTTTTTCAGAGCCTCGCCACGCCTCCCAGCACGACCCTCATTTCGACTGGCGCCACATGGAAATACATCGACGACGGCTCGAATCAGGGCACGACATGGCGCACGCTGGGCTTCAGCGACTCGGGCTGGTCCAATGGCATCGCCGAACTCGGCTTTGGTGACACTCCGCGCGACGAAACGACCCTTATCCGCCGCACGAACACCGTGACCGGCATGACCAACATCACTTTCTATTTCCGCAAGACACTCAACGTTCCCGATCCGTCCCAGTTCAGCACGCTCGAGTTGACGCTCAAACGGGATGACGGCGGCGTGGTCTACATCAACGACCAGGAAGTCTGCCGCCGCGGGATGCCCAGTGGGCCGATCAACTTCACGACCTTCGCCAACGTCAATGCGGAGAACGCCATCGATAACACAAACTTCACCGCGGGCGTCCTTCAGTCCGGCGCGAACATCATCGCCGTGGAAATTCACCAGCGGGACTTCGCCTCCTCAGATGTGTCGTTCGACTTGTCTCTTGTTGCGACTCCCGCACTGCCCGCGCGCGTCAGCATCTCCCGCCTCGGCCCCAATGCGGTTCTCTATTGGACGGACCCCAGCTTCACGCTCGAACAATCTCCCACCGCGGCGTCTGCCTCGTGGAGTCCCGCAGGCCCCGCCAGCCCTATCGCAGTGCCGCCGACCAACGCGATGCGCCTGTTCCGCCTCAGAAAGTGACGGCCGCGCCGCGGCGAGACATTAACCCGCATTTCTCGCCAACGATCGTAGCCGCCGACGTGAGGAGGCGGATGGACCGTGCGTCCACGTGTTCCGCCTCCTCACGTCGGCGGCTACAGACCGTCGTGTCCTCAAGCTCATGGTGA
>CAZZAQ010000357.1:3574-5589 GCA_964652165.1 uncultured Bifidobacterium sp. | reverse complement strand
TGCCCTGGGCTGGATTATTGCAGCCTTTCAGGCTGGCCGGCCCTCAGCCCCACAAGCCAACCGATCCATTTGAGCTCGCCAGAAAGTGAGATGCGCCCTTATCAAGAACCCCTTCACAAAATGACTTGGCTTCCGCCAGGGACTCTGCCATAAACGGCGGAGTTCCGGCAAGTTGCTTAAGAAGGATCTATTGAGCACCGCGATTTGCGCCCCCTCGCGGCGTAGCGCGGAGACGGTGTACTACGCGCCTTGGCGGGTGCGGCTCGGCATGGACGCGGCACCGTGGGGCAGATGAATGGCTGGAAAACACGCGTTAATTGATTGAGCGCAAAACAAGAATCCCTATGAAAACTCACCTGCTACAACACAACCTCACTTCGAGACCCGGCGTGGCCCGTTGGCTCATCGCCCGGTGCGCTCCGTTTTTCCTCCTCCTGGCACTGGCACAGAGCGCCGCGGTCGCCGCCACCGTCGTCACCGACCAGGCGGACTACCCGCCCGGCGCGACGGCCTACATTACCGCCAGCGGATTCCAACCGGGCGAAACCATCCAGTTCCAAGTGCTCCACCACGACGGCACGCCCAGCACCGGCGCCGCGCATGACCCGTGGTGGGTGACGGACGGTGGCGCCGGGGACCTGGACGGAATCGTCGATGGGAACATCCAGACCACCTGGCACGTGTGCGAAGACGATTGCGTCGGCGCACTGCTCGAACTGACCGCCGTGGGTACGGCTTCCGGGTTGGCGGCGCAGACGACGTTTACGGATGCAACGCCGTGCGACTTGTCGGCGAACATCAGCTCGCCTCTCAATGCGGCGACCTTTACGGCTACCATGTGCGGAGGGACTGCGTCGGTCACGTTTTCTTGGAGCACAAGCGCAGGAGCAGGGATAACCTACACGACCTCGGTGAAAGTTGACGGGACCCAAATCAGCACTGCTCCAAGTGGTTCAACAACTCTGCTGCTCGGAGTTGGAGGCCACCAATTCAAGGTTGAGGTGGATGCCACGGTGACCTGCACTTCGAAAAATAAGCAAGATGTCGTCAACATCACTGTGAATCCATGCACGGCGACTCCAACGATTAATGGCTGTCCGGCTGCCAGCATTCCTCTGGGCTGCAATCCTACGGCCCCAACGTGCGCAAATGCCAAGGCGCTGGTGACGGTGTCCGATAGCTGCGATCCTGCTCCCGTCCTCAACTGTGTGCCCGGCCCGGTGGCAGGCCCTGGCTGCCAAAAGAGTCAGACGTTCACGCTCACGGCCACTGACGCCTGCGGGAACTCCTCGGCTCCGTGCTCCGTCACCTACACCTGGACGGAGGACACGACCCCGCCGGTCTTCACGTTCTGTCCGCCGGGCTCGGGCTTGGGCTGCAATCCGGCCGGAGTGCCGGCAGCGGGCGCGGCCACGGCGACGGACAACTGCGGGACGCCGGTGATCACTTCGTCCTTGGGAACGATTACTTCCAGCGGCTGCAACCGTTCGCAGACGCGGACCTACACGGCCACGGATGCCTGCGGCAACGCAGCGACCTGCACGCAGACCTTCACCTGGGTTGAGGACACCACCCCGCCGACGTTCGACAACTGCACGCCGGGCAACACGGCTTTGGGCTGCAACCCGGCGAGCATCCCCGGTTGCGATGCGGGCGTAACGGCCAGCGATAACTGCGGGCCGGCGACGGTGACCTGCGCCAGCGCCGACACGGTCGCGGGCTGCGTGCATACCCGCACGCTGACCTACACGGCGACCGATGGTTGCCTCAACACGGCGACCTGCGTGCGGACCTACACCTGGACGGTGGACACGACCCCGCCGACGTTCGACAACTGCGTCAATGGCAACACGCCTCTGGGCTGCAATCCGGCGAGCATCCCCGGTTGCGATCCGGGGGTGACGGCCAGCGATAATTGCGGGCCGGCGACAGTCGGTTGCGTCTCGGCCGACACGGTCGTGGGCTGCGTGCATACCCGCACGCTGACCTACACGGCGACCGATGGTTGCCTCAAC
>CAZZAQ010000357.1:0-3474 GCA_964652165.1 uncultured Bifidobacterium sp. | reverse complement strand
ACGGCGACCTGCGTGCGGACCTACACCTGGACCGAGGACATCATGCCGCCCGTCATGGACCTCTTAACTGGTCCGACGGGGCCACTCCCAATCGGAAGCTCGGCCTCGGTGACCAATACCTTCTCGGACAACTGCTCGGTGCAGAGTGTGTCGTTTAATTGGGATGACGGCACACCGCTGCAACAACTGCCTCCCACGAGTCCGGCTTCACCGTCGCACACCTATATGGCTGCAGGAGTCTACAGCGTGGGCGTGACGGTGACCGATGGCTGCGGAAACACGAACTATCAGGTGTTCGAGTTCGTTGTCATCTACGATCCGAGCGCAGGGTTCGTCACGGGTGGTGGCTGGATTAACTCACCTCCCGGCGCGTTCGTCCCCGCTCCAACCTTGATCGGCAAGGCAAACTTTGGCTTCGTCTCCAAATACAAGAAGGGCATGAGCGTGCCCACGGGCGAGACCGAATTCCAATTCAAGGTTGGGAATCTCAACTTCCACAGTACTGTGTATGAATGGCTGGTGATTTCCGGCTGCAAAGCACAGTACAAAGGTTCCGGGACCATCAATGGCGCCGGAAACTACGGATTCCTCCTCACGGCAACGGATGGCCAAGTCACCGGCGGCGGTGGAGTGGACAAATTCCGGATCAAGATTTGGGACAAGAACAACGCAGACGCGATTGTGTACGACAACATGGTAGGCGCTTTGCCAGCCAACGACGACATCAACAAGTCCGTTGAGACGGCCATCTCCGGCGGCAGCATTGTGCTCCACAAGTAGAGCCACCGTCGAGCGACCCGCTTCGCCGGAGAGTCGAATCGGTTTCTCCGGCGAAGCCCAAAGCGGTGGCGCAAGTGCCGGAGCGCGGACGGTCGCCGTCCGCGCTCCGCATTTGGCCGCGGCACGGTCGTGCGGGCTGGGGCGCGCAAAGGGGTCTTAACACTACAGCGACACTTCCTTGGAGGTTTCAACCACGGATTTCACGGATTCTCACGGATGGGCTGGAATCCATCTTCATCTTATCCGTGCAATCCGTGCAATCCGTGGTCAATTCCCCGAAGTGTCGCTGTAGTGTTAATATTGAAACATGAGACTGTGGCGCCCATTCTTCCGTCATGGCGCCCTGGATGGGGGCGCAAGACAGAATTCTTCGGGGATGGGAAGGGCCGTTTTCAGAAACGGCTTTGGCTTTGATCCTTCGTTGCCTTCGTTGCCTTCTGTTGATTCTCTTGTGCCCAGCGGGCGGGCCGAGGATTTCCAACAGAAGCAAACGAAGGAAACGAAGAAGCAGCCCAGAGTCAAGCCAACGAACGGGGAAGTGGAACGACCGGTATATGCGCTGGCTATATACTTTCTGCGCGAAATCCCAAGTAAATCCAGGATGTGAAGATTTTTGTCGTGCGCCCCCTGGATGGACATTCAGGCTTCAAAGGCCGGCGTCGGTCACGGCGCCGAGGTGGGCCGAGTTCACCTGCCGGGCGTACTTGGCGAGCACGCCGCGGGTGTAACGAGGTTTGGGCGGCTTCCACTTCGCCAGGCGTCGCCGGATTTCTTTTGCGGAAAGGCCAAGGGTCAGTTCCCGCTTTTGCTGATTTTCGCTACCGGGAAATCCATTTCGATGTAATCCCTCAGTCAGGTAGGGCGAGCGTACTCGCGAGCCGCTTGATTACTCAGCGTTTCTTGGCTCCGGCTCGCGAGGACGCTCGCCCCACCGGCATTCACTGAGGGATTACATTTCGATGGGGCGTTTGTCGGAAGCGGGTATCATTTCTTCGGTTTGGGCCGGTAGTCGCGGCTGTCGAGACAGGCGTCGTATGTGGCGCGGTCGATCTTGATCCAGTCGGTGCCGTTGATGCCGCGCCGGTTCGGGCTGGCCGGGCTAAATGGGAACGCCGAGGCCATTTTGATCCAACGGAGTTGCTGCCCGGCGATCTGACGGATTTCGTCAGCGACTTCGGAAAGGTCTTGGTCCTGGCTGAACACGAGCGCCACGTCGTAAGCCTGCTGGTGGGCGAGGCTGATGACATCAATGGCCAGGCGCACGTCCACGCCTTTCTCCTGCCCGACAACTACGGAGTGTGTCGTGCCATCGGGCAGGTGGATGGATTGCAGACGGTAGCGGAGAGGACGTGAGTAGGCGTGCACGCCGTCACGACTGAGTTGAAGCAGTTTGGCCTGCCAGAAATGGTTCCAAAACGCATGGTCATCGGCGGAGGGGTAGCCGGTGTAGAAGCGCGCCTGGACGAACTGCCAGCCTTGAGTCCGGCAAAGCTGGGCGGCGAGCGCCTTCGGATCGTAGTTTGGGTGTGAGTAACCGAAGGCGGATTTGGCCGCGTAAAACAGGTTTTGCCCGTCGATGAAGGCAATCGCACGTTTGATGGCCGGTTCACTGGGCATGATTCATCTCCCTTCGGACGAAAAAATAACCCCGTTCGGGCCTTGCGGCGTGTCGAACGGGGGGCAGATAAAATCCGGTGCGCCCGAACTGTGAATACCAATAGCAAGCGGCTTGCATTTGTCAACAAAGCCTTTTGGCAAGCGGCTCATCGCTGGCCTCCGAAGGGCGTCGGGTTTTCCCGCAATTCCAACGGGGTCGTCAGTGCGTTCACTTCCAGGGCCAGTGACAAAGTCGCTGGATTCCGTAGCGCAGGCGTCTGCGCCTGCGAGTTCTCGCACCGTCCCGGTGCGGGAATCAGAGTCGGGCGGCAGCCGACCCGAAGAATCGGGCAGCGGGACGCTGCCCGAACTCGCAGCCGGGACGGCTGCGCTACGTCGCCCGGCGTCTTTGTCACTGGCCCTGCGTTCACTTCCATCGGAGGGGTTCTTGATATTGAAACATGCGACGGTGCTGGCTATTCTCCCGCAATGGCGCCTTGGATGGACATTCAGGCTTCAAAGGCCGGCGTCGGTCACCGCGCCGAGGTGCGCCGAGTTTACCAGCCGGGCGTACTTGGCGAGCACGCCGCGGGTGTAACGAGGCTTGGGGGGCTTCCACTTTGCCAGGCGTTGCCGAATCTCTTTTGCGGAAAGCCCAAGGGTGAGTTCCCGTTTCCGCGCGTCGATCGTAATCGGGTCGCCGTCGCGAACGATGGCCAGCGGGCCGCCCGTGAACGCTTCCGGCGTGACGTGGCCCACCACAAACCCGTGGCTGCCGCCGCTGAACCGGCCGTCGGTGACCAGCGCCACGTCCTTGCCGAGGCCCTTGCCCATGATCGCCGAGGTCGGCGAGAGCATTTCCCGCATGCCGGGCCCGCCTTTCGGCCCTTCGTAGCGGATGACGATGACGTGGCCTTTCCGCACCGTGCCGTCGAGAATGGCCTTCAGCGCCGCCTCCTCGCTCTCGAACACAATCGCCCGCCCGCTGAAGTGCAGGCCCTCCTTGCCGGTGATTTTCGCGACCGCGCCGCTCGGGGCGAGGTTGCCGTAAAGCACGACGATGTGGCTGTCCTTCTTGATCGGGTTGTCGAACCCGTG
>CAZZAQ010000356.1:0-5597 GCA_964652165.1 uncultured Bifidobacterium sp. | reverse complement strand
GGCGTTGGCGGGCCAGGGAAGCTCGTCGGAGTAAACCACCTTCTCCACGAGCACAGAGGGGACGGAGCCGTTGGTCTGCGGCGGATCGGGCTTCACGAGTTCCACACTGTCGCTGCTGTTGTCGAGCTTGCCGCTGTAGGGGCCGACGAGAACGCTGTTGGTTCCGTAAGCTGCCTGGAACTGTGCGCGCGCCGCGAGGTCCGTCGCAGGATTGAAGCTGACCAGGATGAGATGGCCTCCGGCGGGGATGAAGTGGCTGGAGGTGAACGTGAAATCCACCGCGTCCCGGAGCCGCCAGCCGTTGGTGGTATGCGCCGGATCGTAAAGGGGCACAGTGGCCGCGGAGGTGTTCCGCAACTCGATGAATTCCTCCACCACGTTGTCATTGGTCGAGACGCCGGGCACGATAATGTCGGGCGGATGGTACATGATCTCGCTAATCACGATTGGGCCGACTTTCGGGTAGGCGTTGTTCAGGCCGCCACCGGTCCGGAACTGCCCGACGTTGGCCGGCATGTCCTGGCCGAACGTATGGGCGCTCAAGGCCGGATAGTCCACCCGGCCGACGCTGTTGACGTAACGCCCAAAGGAGACCCCGTTTTGAGCGGGACCGAACTTTGCCACCGAGCGGTAACCGTCCAACACGCCGGCCTCGCTGGCCACGGACAGGTAAACCTGATCGCCGTCCGCTGAGCTGAGAGCGAAGGGCACTCCGTTGGTGTCGTTGTTGAAAGCGATTTCGTAGAACACGAGGAACCCGTTGGCCTGTATCATCGTGTTGTTCGGAATGCGGAATTTGCGCAGCGAATCCTTGTCGTCGCTCAGGAACCAGCCGCCGATGTTGATGGGGGCGCCGGTCAGGTTGCGCAATTCGATGGCGTCCTCCAATGGCTCGTCCGTGTGCGTGAGAACTTCATTCACGACCACGCTGGTCAACGGCAGGTAATTGGCGTCGCTGGGCGTGGGTGTCTCCGGGAAACTGACAAAGTTCTCGGCGCCGTCGGGCAGGCGGCCTTCCGAAACCCCCATCGCCTGCGTGCCGAAGTTGACCGCGTCGAGGATGGCCGCATTGTTCGACGCCAGCAGGTAGATATTGTCGCCCTCTTTGGCGAGCTTGAAGTTCACGTGCTCGGGACCGGCGGGATTGTCCGGTTTATCGGCTTCAAAGCGCTGGAACGCATTGGAGCCGACGCCGATGAAGGATAGCGCCGGGATGCGGTAGGAATCCGCGTAGCCGAACGTGTCGGTCAGCCGCAGGTCGGCCAGTGCGACGGGCAGGTTTCCGAGGTTGTAAAGCTCGAACCAGTCGTCGCCGGAAGCGGGGTCGGCCATCCACTCGTTGATCCTCAGCCCTGACGGGTCGCCCAAAGTGGCCGGGAGGTTTGTCCCGCCAAAAGTTGGCACGGTGAGCATCCAGGTCGCCGTGCCGACGGGCACGCGGCCGATCGAGTAGTCGGCGGTCTGAAGGCCGTAGTCGAGACGGTCGAGGACATCGTTCGTCAATGGCGGGCCCTTGAACAGAAAGAGCGAGCCGCCGTTTTTCTTGAGGCCGAAGCCGGTGTTCGTGGCGGAGGGAGGTGCGTCGCCGTCGGCATAAACGACGCTGTAACCGCGCGCCGGCACGATGGAGCCCGGTGGAAAGATCCACCGGGGCGGAATGTTGACCGGCGCATCATTGAGGCTCATGCCGGCCAGGTCCACGGCGTTGGTGGAGGGATTGTAGAGCTCAATCACGTCCGGTGTGCGGCCGTTCACCTTCAGAGCGGTGGCGTTGTCGGCCAGGATTTCGTTGATGACCACGCCGGCGGCGACGGGGGAATTTGTGGCAAGAACCGCGTCGAGTCGACAGGCAAGAAAGGAGTCCTGACTATTGACGAACTGATGGACTTCGACCGCGATGGTGTTGGTGCCCGGCAGAATGCTGCCCAGCGGGAAGGACACCGGGCCAGTCAAGGGCGGATTGCCGCTGGCGCTAGAGGACGCCGTCGTGGCGAACAGAATTGTGCCTTGCGGCATGCCGTAGCGCGCCCGCTCGGCGCCGTTGACGTACACCACCGCGCCATCATCGACGATGTAGTAGAGCTGGAGGGCGTTCGGATTGAGGTTGGTCGGCACGACAAAGGACGACCGGAAGTAGCGAGTCACACGGGCCAAGCTCTGCGTCATCGAAGTACGAGTCGTTTGGCCGCCGATGGTCACATTCGCGGTTCCGAACAGGGCCTGCCCGCTCGACCAGCCTGAATCGTCGAAGGCAGGAGCCTGCCAGGTCACCCCGTCAAGATTCGTGTTCTCGTGCCAGCGCCACGTATTTGTCATCGGCAGCAGGTTTACCGTCGGTGGCGGCGGAGTCGGGATGACACAAGAATTGCCGCTCCCCGGCGAAGCGAAGCTCTGCACGCCGAAGGTGGATGAGCCGTTCGGACAGCGGCCGTAGGACACGTCCGTACGTTGCGGGCCATAAACCACGCAGTCCACGACTGAGAGGTCCGAAGCAAACAGGCCGATCTGCCCCTGCTCGGAGGCCAGCCTGAAGTTCAAGTGCTCCGGGCCCGCCCCTTCCGAGCCGTCGGCGGTAAATACCGCGAATCCGCCGCCAGAGACGAAGCTCAGGTCGGCGACGCGGTGCTGTGCCGGGGCTCCGAGCGGTTCGTCGGTGAGATACATGCCGCCCAGTGCCACCGGCAAGGGGTCGGTGTTGTACAGTTCGATGAAGTCCTCGGTCGTCGGCGGCGTGCTGGCCGCGAGCCATTCGTTGATCTTCAACGCGCGCGGGTTGCCGAGGGCCTGCGCGATGTTGGCGGCGCCAGGGACCAATGTCGGCTGGGTCAGCGCCCAGTCTCCTGAGTTGCCAACGCGCCCGATGGAGAGGTTCGGCAGTTGCAGACCGAATTGGACCGAATCGAGCCGGGCGCCGCCGCTCGCCACGGTGTTGAAGAGAAAAACCGAATCGCCGTTCTGCCCGAGCGCAAATCCAAGGTGAAGGCCCGGCGTGGCGGCGCTGTCGGCATAGACCACCAGGTAAGCGCCGGCCGCCAGGGTCGTGGTTGGGAAGGTGAACTTGCCCGGATTCGCTGGATCGTCGGTGAGCCTCATGCCCGTGAGCGTCACCGACGACGGTCCTTCGTTGTGGAGTTCGATCATGTCGGGGAACGTGCCGAAGTAGTTGATTGAATCGTTCCTCGCCAGCACTTCATTCAAGCGCACGGTGGGCAGCGCGGTGTTCACCACCCAGGTTTTCGAGAGCGTCGGCGTGGCGGTGCTTTGGTAAATCCCGCCCGAGTTCCTTCCGACCACATAAACTGTGTTCGTGCTGCCCGTGGCCAGACCACTGAGGGTAATGGGCGTGGCGACCGCTGTCTCGGCGCTCCACGCGCCGTTGTTGAGCCGCCACTGGTAATGAGTCACGCCCGCGCCGCTGACCGTGAGCGTGGCCGCGGTGCGCCACGTCGGCGAGCGCGGCTCGCCCGAGATCGTCGCCGTGGGATTGTTGGTGGCGGGTGGGACAAAGGGGTTGATGACGCCTTGCACCGTGGTGCGGCGCGTATTCATCCAGCCTTTGATGTTCGAGCGGATATTATCCAGTTGAGAGTAATCTCCAAAGACCTCGTTGACCAGCGAGTCGAACTGCGCTTGGGAGAACGGGCCGTCGAGCAGATTCTGCAATGTGCGGTAGTAAAGCGGCTCGATCTGGGGATGGTGCATGAAAAAATTCATGGCATTCGCAATGCCCTGCGAATCCCCGGAAGCACAGCAGACCGTCGCGGAAAAGATGTTTGGGTCACTGGCGGATTTGGATCCGCCTTCGCCGAGGATGGTGTCGAGGTCATGGTAGACCATGATGAAGCGGGGATCGTTCAGGCCACGGTACAGATAGTAGTCGTCATTGTTCCCGGTGTTGATACCCGATTCGTTGTTGCCGAATAGATTCATCACAGCCAGGTGCGTCAGCCATTGCTCGACGTTTATCACCTTGCGAGCGGTTTCGACGGTGAAGGTGGCGGTCTGGTTTTCGCCCATGACTTGCAGCATGCCCATCAGGTCGCGCCAGTCGTTTTCGCTGGCATTGCTATTCTTGAAGTACGTGTTCTGGTAGGAGACGGGATCCTCGCCGCGGTAATCGAAATTCGGAAATGGAATGTCGCGGACCACCGCGTAAACATTGCCGCCGCCGTTGTTGGGGAACTGGCGGTCCGTCCAGTCGGAGTCGATGTCTTCGTTGGCCGCGTAGAGACCGCCATTGCCGGGTGCTCCGCCCGGTAGGGTGCCATTGTTCACACGCAGTGTCGCGAAGCGCGCGTTGTTTCCAGCGGCGCCCGCCTTTTGGGCCACCGCCGCGCCCAAAACCTGCGCGTGGGTGAAGCGGGCGTTCATGTTCAGGCCGCCGACGCCTTTCCACGGATTGTCGGAAGGGAAATTCACGCGACAATTGTGCGGGTTGCCGGAGCGGCTCCCGTGGCCGCGATTGCGGACGCCGCACAAGTAGCGGCGATCCACGCCGCTCCCATCGATGCTGATAAACGTTGCGTTCATCTGGGCGTCGCTGTTGGGTGAGCCGTTGTAAATGGAGGCCAGTTCGTTGTACTCGGCGCTGGTCAGGACCAGCCGGTACGCCGGGGGAAACCCGTTGGTGTTCTGAGTCGAATCGTCCACCTGGAACAAGGCGTTGGCCGCCTGGCCAAGGCTCCCATTCCCAACATCCGGCGCCTCGAGTGCCGGAGCGGGCCAGGTGCGCGTGTTGCCCTGGCCATCCGAGGCGGCAATGTAGTATTCGAGAATCGTGCCGTTCGCCATGGGCGGGAGCAGCGCCCCGAAAATGCCATCTCCCGGCGCGCCATCCCCGTGCGCCCCGTCATCCAGCATTGCCGCGTTGGAGAAGGTCGCCACGCCATCGACACGCCAGCGCAATGTGGTCGTAACACCCGAGGCAACTTCGTTGAGGATGCGGGCGCTGACGCTGTTGGAATCCGAAGAGCGGGGGACCACCGGCAGATGCTGCGCGCCAATGATGAGCGGGGCGATGTTCGCGCTGCGGATCGAGTTGGCAGCGCCGGGCGTGCCGCCAACGGCGGTGCTCGATCCCCAGTTTTGGCCGTATTCGTTCGGCATGGCGGCGTTGATCAATTCGAGGGATTTGCCCAGGCCGTCGTGTTCGGCGTACCACATCCAGCCTCGGAAACCGCCGCTGTCGAAACCCCGCCGGCGCGTGGACCAATCGCCGTCGTCCGCGTAAGTTACTTCGTCGATGGGCGTGCTGGCGGCGTTGTTCAGATTGACCGCGTTGCGGGTGTTGCTGAGGACGGGCGTGTAGTTGGTGAACAGCCGTCCATTCACGTTGGTCACGGTAAACGTGAGCCAACTGCCAACGACGTTGCCGACGCTCGGATACCTCGCCGAAAAACTGGGCAAATGCGCCGCGACCACCAGGTAATTGCCCGGCCCGATCATGGTGTTGGACGGGAACGAATAGTCGATGCCGCCGCCGATGCGCCAGCCGGTGAGATTGACGTTGGTCGGCCCCGCGTTGAACAACTCGACGAATTCCTCCCGCACGTCCTGGGAAGCGGGATGATACATGATTTCGTTGATGACGATGTTTT
>CAZZAQ010000355.1:0-5597 GCA_964652165.1 uncultured Bifidobacterium sp. | reverse complement strand
CTTTCCCTTCAGCCAATTCGAGAACGCCTTCCAGGTTGCGCTCTCCGGCCAGTCGGGCAAAGTGATTCTGGATTGGAATTGAGTCAGTGAATGCTCATGAACTTCAGCAAGCCGGCGGCTACGGAGTGCGGAGGCAAGCGCAGCGCGACTCCGCTTTGGCTTGCCTGTCCCGCTGGAGAGGATAAGCCAAAGCGCCGTCGCCGCTGCGCTCTGCCGGCGCACTCCATATCGGCTGCGGATCCATGACGACAACGATCCCACTCACCAGCCCGGCCCTCATCGAGCAGGCCGTCGCGCTGGCCCGCGCCTTGCAGTCCCGCGCCACGGAATTGCAGACGCCCGCCGAACGGCGCCAGCAGGCCGAATTGGATCGCATGCTCCAAACGCCCGCGGACAAGTTCACGCTCGTTCAACTTACCGACCAGGCGTTCCGCTCCCGCGCCGCCGCGCGCACCGCCGAGCATCTCACGCATATCCTCGACGTCCAGGGTGTACCGCGCTTTTTCAGCCCGTTGGACCGCGCGTTGCTGCGCGGCTTCCAGACGTTTGGCGGCTGGCTGCCGGGCGTGGCCGTGCCGCTGGTCAAGGAACATATGCACCACGAGACAGCCAACGTCGTCCTTCCCGCCGAAACCGAATTGCTCCGGGAACACCTCGGCGCCCGTTCCCGCGAGGGCCTGCGCATGAACCTGAACTTTCTCGGCGAAGCGCTGCTGGGCGAGGAGGAGGCCGCGCACCGCCTGGAGAAATATCTCGCCGCGCTCCAGCTTCCCGAGGTCGAAGTGATGTCGGTAAAGATCTCGACGCTCTACTCGCAAATCTCGCCGCTGGCGCGGGAGCACACCTTGCGCGTGCTGTGCGATAGGCTGGAGCTGCTTTACCGCGGCGCGGCGCGGCTCGGTTTCACCCGCGCGGATGGCGTCCAGTCACTCAAGTTCATCTATCTCGATATGGAGGAATACCGCGATCTGCACCTCACGGCGCAGGCGTTCATGCGCACGCTCGAGCGGCCCGGCTTGGAGCAGGTGAGCGCGGGCATCGCGTTGCAGGCTTACATTCCGGATTCCGCGCGCTTGCAGCGCGAACTCAACGAGTGGGCGCGGCGGCGTGTCGCGGCGGGTGGGGCGCCCATCACGATCCGCATCGTCAAGGGCGCGAACATGGAGGCCGAGCGCGTCGAGGCCTCGTTGCGCGACTGGCCCCAGGCGCCGTTCAAGTCCAAGCGCGAGACCGACGCGAACTACAAGCGGATGCTGCGCGAGGCGATGGCGCCGGAGAACCTCGCCGCCGTGCGCGTGGGCGTGGGCTCGCACAACCTGTTCGACCTCGCCTACGGCGTCGTGCTCGCGGGCGAGGTGGGCGCGGGCGACCGAGTGCAATTCGAGATGCTCGAAGGCATGGCCAACCACCAGCGGCGCGCGTTGCTCGGGCACACGCGCAACTTGCTGCTTTACGCCCCGGCTTGCCGCCGCGAGGAATTCCTCAACGCCATCGGCTATCTCATCCGCCGTCTCGACGAGAACACCGGACCGGAGAACTTTTTGCGGCACGCCTTCAAGCTCAAGGTCGGCTCGCCGGACTGGGAGCAACTGGAGCGCGGCTTCCGCGAGTCATTCGCCATTAGGGCTATGCACTTGACTCAACCAAAAAGGCTTTCCGAAGCTCTCGCGAAGGTTTGGCTCACTGAATACTCCGAAGTGGGTTCGGCCAAAATGACCGCGATAAAGCCCATCTGGGCTCGTTTGCGAGCACGTTGTGGAAGCCCTCACGAAAGCTGTAGGTTGAGTCAAGTGCATAGCCCTATTCGCCATTGAAGTGAGCGACGCGCCGCGGCGAACGCAGGACCGGCTGACGGAACGCTTCGATGCGCCGCGGCCGGAGATGCGCTGGGACCAGTTCGAGAACGAGCCGGACACCGACTGGTCGCTGCCGCAGAACAGCCAGTGGGCGGAGCGCATCGTCGCACGGCGGGAGGTGGCGGTGGCCGAGATTCCGCTGGTGATCGGCGGTGCGGAGACTGCTGGTGGGAAAGTGGGTGAGTGGGAGAGTGGGAAAAGGGGAAAAGGAGAAAGGGGGAAAGGAACAAAGAGAGAAAGGGAGCAGGACGTTGCGATTCCGCCTTCTTCTCCTTTTCCCCTTTTCTCCTCTGCTCCGTTGCTCACCGGTCGATGCCTCGACCCTTCGCGCCCCGAAGTCGTGCTCGCCCGCTACACCCAGGCGGACGAGGCCGACATCGACCGCGCCGTCGCCTGCGCGCAGGCGGACCCGGCAGGCTGGCGCGCGCGCTCCGTCGATGCGCGCAGCGAAATCCTGGGCCGCGTCGCGCAGGAACTGCGCCGCTCGCGCGCCGATCTGATGTGGGCGGCGCTCGCCAACGGCGGAAAAACGCTTGCCGAGTCCGACCCCGAGGTGAGCGAAGCGGTGGATTTCGTCGAATTCTACCGCGCCAGCGCGAGGTACTTCTCAGAACTGCATAGTGGTGCAGGCGACTCGCCTGCGAATAGTAAGGCAGGCGACTCGCCTGTCTCGGCGGACAAGTCGCCCGTCCCGACAACCGAAATAGCTGCGCAGCTACAGTCGCAGTGTCGTGATGCGGCCAACCTGGCGGCCTCTGTCATCGAATCGTCCGCCTCCTCACGTCGGCGGCTACAAGCGCGCGGACGCGGGGTCGTGGTCGTTGTGCCGCCTTGGAATTTTCCCATCGCCATCCCGTGCGGCGGCGTCGCGGCGGCGCTGGCCGCGGGCAATACCGTCATCCTCAAGCCCGCCTCCGACACCGTTCTCATCGCCTGGGAGCTGTGCCAGTGCTTCTGGCGCGCGGGTGTGCCCCACGCCGCGTTGCAATTCGTCCCCTGCCCCGGCAGCGGCGCGGGCCGGCGGCTTGTCGCCCATCCGGGCGTCGACGCCGTGATCCTCACCGGCGGCACGGACACGGCGCTGCGCATGGCGCGGGCGCGGCCCGGCCTGCGTCTCTTTGCGGAGACTGGCGGCAAGAACGCCACTATCATCACCGCGTTGAGTGATCGCGAACTGGCCATCAAGCACGTCGTCCAAAGCGCCTTCGGCCACGGCGGACAGAAATGTTCCGCCACGTCGTTACTGCTGCTCGAAGCCGAAGTGTACGACGATCCTGGGTTCAAGCGCACATTGTGCGACGCGGTGAAGAGCTTGCACTGCGGCAGCGCATGGGAATTACCGACGCGCGTCAATCCACTCATCCGGCCGCCTGCCGGCGATCTGGAGAACGCCCTCAAGACATTGGAGCCGGGCGAAAGCTGGGCCGTGCTGCCCCGGCAAGTCGGCGACAATCCGCGCCTCTGGTCGCCCGGCGTCAAATACGGCGTGCGCCCGGGCAGCTACACCCATTGCACCGAGTTCTTCGGCCCGGTGCTGGGCGTGATGCGATTCGAGCGTCTCGACGAGGCCATCGCGCTCGTCAACCAGACCGGCTACGGTCTCACCAGCGGCTTGCACAGTCTCGATGAACGCGAGCACGCGCAATGGAAGGCGGGTGTGCGCGCGGGCAATCTCTACATCAACCGTGGAACCACCGGCGCGGTCGTGCTACGCCAGCCCTTCGGGGGCATGGGCAAAAGCTCCTTCGGCCCCGGCCTCAAGGCAGGAGGACCGAACTACGTGGCCCAGTTCATGAGGTTCGAGGAGGGCGAATATCCAGACCCCACAAACGAGCCGGTAGCCAACGAACACCTGGAATCCCTCTGCTGCGCAGTGCGCGAGTTCGGTTTCACGCACTACGCACCACGCACCACGCCCCCTGAAGTCAGAGCCTCCTCACGTCGGCTGCTACACGCCCTCGCGAGCTACGACCACTGGTGGCGCTACGAGTTCAGCCGCGAGCACGACCATTTCCGGCTGCTCGGCCAGGACAATGTCCGCCGTTACGTGCCCTTTGGCGTCATCCGGGTGCGCGTCGCGCCGCAGGACACACCCTTTGATACCTTCGCTCGCGCGTGCGCCGCGCGAGTCACCGGCGCTTGGGTGGTCGTCAGCTCGTCGCCCGGCGCCGTGGCCGAGGCGGTGAAGCGGCTCGACGAGTGGACCGACTCGTGGGCCGCCGCCATCGAGTTCCACGAGGAGTCGGACGAACAACTCGCGGCGCACGTTCGCTCGCTACCGCCACACGTCGACGAACGTATTCGCTACGCCGCACCCGACCGCGTGACCGAAATCGTGCGGGCGGCCGCATCCGAGGCAGGCGTCTATCTTGCTGACGAGCCGGTGCTGGCTGAAGGCCGCGTCGAACTGCTTTGGTATCTGCGCGAACAAAGCCTCTGCCATGACTACCATCGCTACGGCAATCTTGGGGGCCGCGCGGGCGAATCGCGAAGGGAACCGCTGTGAATGTCCCTCGGAAGTAGAATTTGAACCACGGATGAACACGGATAAGAATTCAATTCCACGGCTGGCGGGATTATCTCTCGGGCGAGCGTCTTTCTCTTCAGGAATCCGTGTTCATCCGTGTCCATCCGTGGTTTCAATTCCCAAGACATGACTCCCTCGACTTCTTCCAAACCGCACCGCGCCGAGGCCGTGCTCTCCCTCATCGGCCACACGCCGCTGGTGGCGCTGCGCTTCGAGCCGGAGGGGCTGAGGATTTTCGCCAAGTGCGAGTTCCTCAATCCCAGCGGCAGTATCAAGGATCGATTTGCCAGGACGGTCCTGGTCGATGCCGAACGCCGCGGCTTGCTGCGCGCGGATTCCATCATCCTCGAATGCAGCAGCGGCAACACGGGCATCGCTCTCTCGATGGTTGGCGCGGCGATGGGCTATCGCGTCGCCATCCTCATGTCCGCGGGCGCCAGCGAGGAACGGCGCCGCTTGATACGCCAGCTCGGCGCGAAATTGATCCTGTTCGAGAGCGCGGGCCGTTACCAGACCGGCATCGAAATGTCGCGCGAGATGGCGGCGAAGGATTCGCGCTACTTTCTCCCGCGCCAGTTCGAGAATCCGCTCAACGCCGCCGATCACGAGCACGAGACCGGACAGGAGATTCTGCGCCAGATCGAGGGGCCGATTGACGCCTTCGTGACCGGGTTCGGCACCGGCGGCACGCTCGCCGGCTGCGGCAAGGCCATCAAAGCCCGCTGGCCCAAGGCCCGCATCCTCGCGATGGAACCGGCCGAGCAGGCGTTGCTGGCCGGCGAATGTCCCTGCTGCCACTTCATCGAAGGTGTAGCGGACGGCTTCATCCCGCCGCTGTTACGCGCCGCGCCGCTGGACGGCTATCTCAAGGTGACCAGCGCCGGCGCGATGGCGATGACGCGCCGATTGCAGCGCCAGTTTGGCTTGCTGGTGGGCACCAGCTCCGGCGCCAATGTGGTCGCCGCGCTGGAACTGGCCCGCGAGTTGGGCCCCTCGGCCAGGGTCGTCACGCTGCTGTGCGACCGCGCCGAGCGCTACTTCAGCACCGCGCTGTTCGACGAGGCGCGGACAAACTAGCCCCGATATGCCATGCATTTCTAGCCACGGTAGTCCCTGCTCATTAGCACCCCGCTTTAGCGGGGTGTCGAGCCGCATCGAAAGGAGAAACCGTTTCAACGGTTTCTCACACTCTGTCGAAACCGTTGAAACGGTTT
>CAZZAQ010000354.1:0-5623 GCA_964652165.1 uncultured Bifidobacterium sp. | reverse complement strand
CACAGCGACCCCGCGGCCCCCGCTACCATCCGCGTCACCGCCACCGCCTCGGCCGGCGGCGCTGCGGGAGGAGGACCGGGCGAAACCGCCCCGCCCGCTTCCACCCAGCCTCCCACCCAGCCTATGGTCCTGGCCGCGCACGAGTCGCAGCCCCTGATCGAGGACCTGCGCGTGATCAACAAGGTGAGCCAGAACCTGCACGCCGAGATCGTCCTCCGGCTGCTGGGCCGCGAGAAGGGCGGCGCCGGGACGGTCGGCGGCGGCCTGGAGGTGGTGCGCGGGTTCCTGGCGCAGTGCGGCGTGGAGCCCGCAGAAGCCGTCCTCTACGACGGCTCCGGCCTTTCGCGCAAGAACCTGGTGACGCCGCGCGCGCTGCGCGCGCTGCTGGAGTGCGTTTCCCGCCAAAGCTGGTTCGGGCGCTTCCGCGACACTCTGCCCGTGGCCGGCGTGGATGGTTCGCTGGCCGAGCGCATGAAGGAAACTTTCGCCGAGGGCAACGTGACCGCCAAGACCGGGTCGCTCGACCACGTGAACTCGCTCTCCGGTTACGCCTCCACCCGCGGCGGCGACCGCGTGGCCTTTGTGATCCTGTCCAACAACCACAACCTCACCCGCGCCCAGGCCGAGCAGACCATTGACCGCATCGTCGAGGCCATCGTGGAAACGCGCAGGCCCCCCGCCAAAAAGTAAGGCTTTGCATTTGCGATGCGTGCGGTCATGGTGTGTTCCGAAATCGGAACAAAACGACGGTTTTGTAACGGCTCGAAGTGTTCCGGGTGTATCGTCTTGATCCCTAATGACGCCAACCGATAAGACGCACCAGCCCGGCAAGACCCAGGTTCCCGGTCAGTTCCTGGGGTATGGCCTCCAGTACACTCGAATGGTTTTGCTCCTTCTTGAGTCTGATGCGAGCGCCGTCGTGTCGCTCGAGGTTTTCGAGGACGTCGGAGTTGAGGGCAAAGGTGGCACACTTGCATCTCAGACAAAGAGCGCTATCACGAAGAATCCGGTAAGCAACAGTGCAGAACCGTTTTGGAAAACACTCCGCAGCTGGCTTGACGCCATCAGGGCGGGCCAACTTTTGCTTGATGAGACCATATTCGAGTTGTACGTATTCGGCGATTTCACAGGCGCGATTTGCACTCTCTTTTCTGATGCGAAGTCCGAAGCTGAGGCTCGAGACGCTCTAGCCGAGGCTAGAAGGCTCGTATTGGCGGGTTCTAAGAGGCTGCCAGAGCCTATCCGAACAGTGCTCAATGCAGACGAGGAGCTACTGGTCTCGCTTATCACACGCTTCAGATATCGACACGGCAGTGGTGCATCAGATGAGGACCTCAAGGAACAGCTTGGCAAGGCACTCATTCCCCCGGAGTTCTCAGACAGGGTTCTGACGCACGCGGTGGGATGGGTTAAGCAAGAGATTGATCGATCACTCGAAAATGGCGAACCTGCGGCCATCGCGGTTGCGAGGTTTCGAGCTGAGATTACTGCCTACACTCAGATGCTCGCTTTCTCCGCAATCCTGGCAGATTTGGCTGGTCCTGCACTCCTAAAAGAAATTGAAGAGAATCGCTCCCACCGCTACGTTCGTCAACTCGAACTCATCTCCGTCACAGACGAGAGGACACTTCGAGCTATCAGCGCGTACTTGAGATCGAGCGTCAATCGGACAGAATGGGGGCGCCTGGGTCTTGTCCACGAACACAGCCTGGATGATTTCGAAAACAGGATCACTGATTACTGGCGGAATTCGCGGGCGCAGTGCGAAATTGCCCTGGCCAGCAGCGACGTTGTGAAGCGGGGGCAATATGTTCTCGCGGAATGTATGAAATGCAGCCCACCATTAGGGGGAAAGCTGGTTCCGTACGACTTCGTGGAAGGGTGTTTTCACGCGCTCGCCGACGAACTGACCGTTGGTTGGCATCCGGACTTCGAGAGGCTTACGGCCAACTGGAAATGACATGGGAGTTCTGGGTCGAGAGATCCGTGGAGTTCAAAACCCCGCGATAGGTGCAACGCTCATAGCAGCAGCGGCACGGGGGTTTAGGGAGGCTAGCGGTGTTCACGCCGGTATGCCACTCCCACTGGCTTTTTTGGTCTTGCCCATTGTTCTGCACGCAACTACCTATCGCCTTGTCGCTGGCACAATGAAGAAGTCTGGACTGCGGTATTTCGCCGATAAGTTCGGCCAAGCGACAAATGCGCAGGCGGATTTGGTGCTGGCGATTCAAAGGAGGGCTGTGTCACTGAGACCCACGACCTTCGAGTCGTTGGACCTGATGCTGCAATGCGGGCTTGCGGTGCTTGACTACAAGAAGGCAGAGTTGTCCGCAGCGGATTCTCTGACGCAAGTGCTTGGCAAGGTTCATGCGGAGGCCGAGTTGCACCGGGATTCAGAGAAACTTGGATACTGGTTTGGCCTCCTGACACCCTTCGAGTTGAGCATCATTCTGAAGGTGGCTTTCTAATGTATTTCCAAATAAAGGAGGTTGTTCTCTGGTCCAAAAAGGCTGGATTAGGTCCGCGGCGTGTCCAATTCGAACTTGGCAGGGCAAATGTCATAACGGGGGAGTCTCGAACAGGAAAGTCAGCAATCATTCCGATAATTGATTACTGCCTGGGTGCGGATAAGTGCTCAATCCCTGTCACAACGATCCGCGACGCGTGTGCGTGGTTTGGAATTGTCGTCCAGACTCATCTTGGCCAAAAACTACTGGCCCGACGTGAGCCTGGAAACAGGGCTTCAACCTCAGAAATGTTCGTGCTTGAAGGTGACACGATCCAGATCCCCGACAGAATCACGGCGCGAAATGCAACATCGGATATCGTTCGAGGAATGTTGGACGAACTGGCCGGCCTCACGTCATTGGAGTTCGAGCCGCAGACACTTTCCGGGTTCAAAGGTCGACCTAGCTTTCGTGATCTCGTCGCCTTGACGTTCCAACCACAAAACGTAGTGGCGAACCCGAACGTTCTGTTCTTTAAGGCCGATTCGTACGAACACCGCGAAAAGCTCCGGACAATGTTTCCGTTCATGCTAGGCGTCGTAACAGCTGAAGTGCTGGCGAAGCAGCATGAGTTAACAGAGCTGCGCCGCCAACTCAAGAGGCGGGAGCAGGACCTCCAAAGCATCACACAGGTGTCGGAGCGCTGGATTGCCGAACTGCAAACCAATGTCTCGAAGGCTGTGGAATTCGGACTCTTGGAAGGTTTCGATTTCTCGAACTTCGATCGCGACCGAGCGATACGAAACCTTCGGCAGGTTGTGGATCGTCGGGTGGCCGTTCCAGAGATAAAGCTGAGTAGTCTTGATAGTACATCGACACGTCTTCGGGAACTTCGGGAAGACGAAGTGGAACAGTCACTCGCCCTTTCTGAACTACGACAACGGCTTGTCGAAATGGACAATCTCCGAGACGCCTCGACGGCGTATCGCCGCTCTGTGCAGGTTCAGCAGGACCGTTTGGAAGTATCGCGTTTTGTCGCCGCCGTGGCCAATGGAAACCAATCGTGTCCATTATGTGGCAGCGAGACCGGACACCAATACGACCGATTGAAAGATCTCGTAAATGCACTGACGACTTATGAAGCGACTGCGGCAAGGTTTCAGATACTGCCTCCAACATTTGGTCGAGAGTACGAGCGCGTGCGGTCCGAGATTGCCCGGTCCACGGAGATACTCGACGGCGTACAGCGACAGATCCGCTCCCTCCAGGAAATCTCAGAACCTGAACGCCAGCATCGGTACACCGAACTCAACGTTGCCCGGTTCGTCGGTCGACTAGAAGCTGATTTGGAGATTTATGATCGCGTAGCTGCCAGAGGAGAACTCTGGGACATTATCAATGAATTGCGCGAAAGGATTGCCCTGCTGACGCGAGAAGTGGCGGAAACAGCTTTGAAGGACAAGTTGAACAGAGCTCTGGAGTCGGTAGCCACCCTGGCAGGGAAATTTATCTCCACTCTCGATGTCGAACGACCAGACGATCGAATCTCATTAGTCATAAACGATCTTACCATTAAGGTTAAGGGCGATGAACGCGATGACTACCTGTGGGAGATCGGAAGCGGTTCAAATTGGCTTTCATACCACATAGCCATATCCTTGGGGCTCCAGATGTACTTCCTGCAAAAGCTTGAGGAGTGCCCTGTTCCAGGTTTCTTGGTATACGACCAACCGAGCCAAGTCTATTTTCCCAAGAGACTGGCTGATGCTGACATGTCAGCCGCGGACTTAGACCCAAAGCTGCGCGATACCGATGTTGAGGCGCTGCGTAAGGCATTTCGGGCGTTTGGTACAGCCGTTAGCACTGGCAATGGCCAGTTGCAGGTAATTGTTCTGGACCATGCTGCCGAGAACGTTTGGTCGGGAATTGGTGGTGTTCATGAAGTGGAGGACTGGCGGGAAGGAAGGAAATTGGTTCCCGTTGAGTGGCTGTAAACGCCAGCCCTGAGCCGGGCTGCGATCTTATCTTCCGGTCGTGATTTGCATACTCTCGTCGACGCTCAGGCTCCTAGGAGCATCGGGCCCAGGCGGGCCGGTGTAGGTGGCCACGATGCGGAATCCGGATTCACTCACCTCGGCGGAATACGTGAAGGGCCCGCGGCCGTTCGTTGGCATGGAAATGTCCCCGTGGGAGCGCAGTTCATCAATCGTGGCGTAGCGGCTCTCGCTGGCGAAGTAGCGGCGCTCCGCCTGGGCGATGGCGATGAGGTCGTTCTTCACCCCGGTGACGTCAATCGTCTGGCGCGGATTCGCGGTTCCCTGCGACGCCGTCTGCGCCTGCTGCGTGTACAGGTAAATTCCGATGGCGGCGGCAATCAGCACGCCGATTAATCCCAGAGCACGCGACATATTCCCTCCCTCCTCCCTCCTACTTCCTCCCTCCTAACTTCCTACCTCCTACTTCCTGCCTCCTGCCCCTGTACCTTTGCCCAGGTGTCCTTGAGGGCCACGGTGCGATTGAACACCGGCTTTCCGGGCGCGGAATCGGGATCCACGCAGAAATACCCCAGGCGCTCGAACTGATAGCGTGCGCCGGCAGCGGCATCGGCTAGTGAGGGCTCGAGCTTCGCGCGGGTCACAACTTCCAGCGAATTCGGGTTGAGGTTCGACGTGAAATCTTTACCGTCCTCAACCTGGTTGGGGTCCGGCGCGGTGAACAATTTGTCGTAGAGCCGTACTTCCGCGGCGATGGCGTGCGCCGCCGATACCCAGTGGATGGTTGCCTTCACCTTGCGCCCGTCGGGAGCGTTCCCGCCCCGCGTCGCCGGATCATAGGTGCAGTGCACCTCGGCCACTTCACCTTTCTCGTTCTTGACCACCTTCGTACAGGTAACCAGATAGGCGTAGCGCAGTCGGACCTCACGGCCGGGGGCCAGCCGGTAATAGTTTTTCGGCGGCTCCTCGCGGAAGTCATCCTGCTCGATGTAGAGCAACCGGGAGAACGGGACCTTGCGGGTGCCGGCGGCCGGATCTTCCGGGTTGTTGACCGCCTCCAGCTCTTCCACCTGGTGCTCGGGATAATTTTCGATGACGAGCTTCAAGGGCCGCAGTACGGCCATCACCCGAAGCGAATGTGCGTTCAGGTCTTTGCGCACAAAGTGCTCCAGCATGGCGAAG
>CAZZAQ010000353.1:1798-5627 GCA_964652165.1 uncultured Bifidobacterium sp. | reverse complement strand
CTTGGAACAGGCCGGCGCGGCGTTCGTCCACGGTTACCGGTCGGCGCTCGCGGATTCCCGAGGGGAACTGCTCGTGACAAGTTTGGAAACAGTGGAGCCGAATTGGCGCGGGTTCGCCTACGAAGGGGCCGCCATGGGGCTGGCGCTGGCCGATTGGCTCACGCCGTGGTCTCGCACGCGCGTCAGCCGGTTTCTGGCTGGCGCGGGGGACGCTCACGCCTACATGGTCCATGTCGGCGCCGGCTGGGTGCTGGCCCGTGTGCCGGGCAGCGTGAGCAAGTTTCTCTCGCGGTTCGATCCGTTGCTCCGCTGGCTGCTGATGGACGGCTATGGCTTTCACGAGGGCTTTTTCCGATCGCCGCGCTATCTCGACGACCGGCCGATTCCCCGGCGGGTCACCGGCTACGCCGCGCGCGCATTCGATCAGGGCCTCGGCCGCTGTCTGTGGTTCATCGACGGCGCGGACGTTTCCCGAGTGCCGCGGACCATTGCCGGGTTTCCGCCCGCTCGTCAGCCCGACCTTTGGAGCGGTGTCGGCCTCGCCGCCGTCTATGCGGGCGAAGTGAGCGAAGGCGAACTGGAATCCCTCCGCCAAGCCGCCGGCCAGTTCCGGCCGCAACTGGCGCAAGGCGGCTCGTTTGCCGCCAAGGCCCGCCAGCGCGCCGGCAACCTTACCCCCTACCAGGACCTGGCTTGCGGCGTTTTGTGCGGGCTCGACGCCGCGAAGGCGGCGCTGCTTTCCGACGAAGCATTGGAGAATCTGCCCATGGATGGCATCGAGCCTGCCTACGAAACCTGGCGCCGGCGCATCCAGATGAAGTTTTCGCCGTCGCTCACCGTGAAAGCATGAACCTGTTTCGACGCTACGCCGCCTCGATTACCGCCGCTCTCGCGGTGGTGGCGCTCTACTTCGTGGCTCGTCCGGAGCGCATCTCGCCGGAGGAAGCCCAGCGCCTCGCCAGCCGCTTCAACTTCCGCAAGCTGCCGCTGGCCGAAATCCCCGGTGCGCAAAAGAAATCCGTCCCTGTCCGCGAGGTCCACCCCAGCCTCCAGCGCATCTCGGCGTGGATCTCGACGCTCGGCGCCGCGGCGACCTTCGCGGACCTGGACGGAGACGGCTTGGCCAACGACCTCATCCACGTCGATCCACGCACCGATCTGGTGACCGTCGCGCCCGCGCCCGGCACCGGGGAACGCTATAAGCCGTTCGTCCTCGACGCCGCGCCGCTGCCTTTCGATCCGAATACCACCGCGCCGATGGGATCGGTCGCCGGCGATTTCAACGAGGACGGCCTGATGGACGCACTCGTCTATTTCTGGGGACGCTCCCCCGTATTGTTCCTGCGCAGGAAGGCCGGCGCGACCGGCACGGCGGCCCTGGCACGCGACCAGTTTGTCGCCCGCGAGCTGGCCGCCGGCGGCGAGCGTTGGTTCTCCAACGGCGCGACCCAGGCGGACCTCGACGGCGATGGCCACGTCGATTTGATCATCGGCAATTACTTCCAGGATGGCGCGCAGATCCTCGACGCGAAGGCCGGCGGCACGCAGGTTTTGCACGAAGGCAAGGCCAAGGCGCTCAACGGCGGCCTGAAGCATTTCTTCCTCTGGCAATCCGCCGGCGCCGGCCTGGAACCCGTCGCCAGCTTCAAGGAAATCAAGGGCGTTCTGCCCGAGGAAGTCAACCGCGGATGGACGCTGGCCATCGCCGCCGCCGATCTCGACGGCGACCTGCTGCCGGAGATTTACTTCGGGTTCGACTTCGGCCCCGACCGGCTCTTGCACAACCGCTCGACGCCCGGCCGGCTCAAATTCGCCGTGCTCGAAGGCCGGCGCGGCTTCACCACGCCCAAGTCCTGCGTGATCAATCGGGACTCCTTCAAAGGCATGGGCGCCGATTTCGGCGACGTGAACGGCGACGGCCTCCTCGACATTTACGTGAGCAACATCGCCACCAAATTCGGCCTTACCGAAAGCCATTTTCTGTGGCAAAGCACCGGCGACACTGCCGCGATGAAGCACGGCATTGCGCCGTACATTCACGCCGCCGAGAAGCTTGGCCTGGCCCGCAGCGGTTGGGGCTGGGACAGCAAGCTGGCCGACTTCGACAACGACGGCGTGCTGGAGGCCATGCAGGCCGTCGGTTTTATCAAGGGCGACGTCAACCGCTGGCCCGAGCTTCAGGCCCTCGGCACCAGCAACGACCAAGTCGTCCACAACCCGAAGTTCTGGCCCAACTTCAAGCCGGGCGCCGACCTCAGCGGCCATGATCTCGATCCGTTCTTCGTTCGCGGCGCCGACGGCCGGTTTCACGACGTCGGCCCGCTCATCGGTCTTGGCGAACCGATGGTCAGCCGGGGCATCGCCACGGCCGACGTGGACGGCGACGGGCGCCTGGATTTCGCGCTCGCGAACCAGTGGGGCGATTCGTTCTTCTTCCATAACGAAGCCCCGAGCCCCGGCGCTTTCCTCGGCCTGCACTTGATCCTGCCCGTCGACGCGGCGCAACTCAACGGCGTCGTTGCCCGCGCCGGCCATCCCGGACGAGAGACGCCGGGCCGTCCCGCGATCGGCGCCGTTGCGCGCGTCACGCTGCCCGACGGCCGAAAGCTCGTCGCCCAGGTCGATGGCGGCAACGGCCACTCGGGGCGGCGCGCGCCGGAGATTCACCTCGGTCTCGGCGACGTGCCGAAGGACGCCCGGCTCGCGACGGAGTTGAGATGGCGCGACTCCGGGGGTAGAGTTCGGGCAACCACACTCGCCCTCCAGCCCGGCTGGCACACGATCCGCCTCGGCCGCACTGCCAATGACGAGGTGGCCTTGAAGAAAGACGCCGTCCGATGAAAGCCCAAGCCTTCAACGCCACTGTTCTGTTCTACCCGAACAAGAACCCAAAGCTGCGCCTCTTCGCCCTCTGGTATTTCTGCATCCTGATGATTATCTGGAACGTGCTCGGGCACACTTACCTTGGATTCGAGCAGTCGTGGGCCACGCCCGTTGTCGGCGTCGGCGCGGCGATCCTGATGCAAATGTTCCTCGACTGGGTGGACGCCCGCGCGCGCAACCGCGAACTGCGCTTCGCCGGCGGGCTGGGCAATTTCCTCAACTTCCTGCCCGCCGCGATCATCCCCGGTTTTGCGTGCGCGATGTTGCTGTACTCGAACGAGCGGCTATGGCCCGTCGTGTTCGCGGTCGTGCTTTCGATCGGCTCGAAGGTCCTCCTGCGCGCGCCCGTCGGCAACGGCCACTATCAGCACATCTTCAATCCGTCGAACTTCGGCGTTGCCGCGACGCTCGTGCTCTTCCCGTCGGTCGGTTTCGCGCCGCCGTATCACTTCACGGAAAATCTCAGCGGCTTCGGCGACTGGCTGCTGCCGGGCATCGTGTTGTTCACCGGCGTAATCATCCACGCGTTCTTCACGGGCCGTCTGCCGCTGGTCGGCGCATGGCTGCTGGGCTTCGTGGCGCAGGGCGTGATTCGGGCCAACGTTTTCGGCGTTCCGTGGCACGTCCCGCTCACGCCCATGACCAGCGCGGCCTTCATCCTGTTCACGCTTTACATGATTCCCGATCCCGCGACCACGCCGCTCAAGCCGTGGCGCCAGGCCGCGTTCGGCTTCGCCGTCGCGATGGTCTATGGAGTCATTCAGGTGATGCACCTCGTTTTTGGCCTGTTTTTCGCGCTCGTGGCCGTGTGCGCCATCCGGGGATTCTCCTTGCACATCTGGGCGATTTACAACCGATCCAAGGGCCGGATAGCCGAACAGCCCGTGCCCGCCCGGCCTGCCGCGTCCCAACCGGCGCTCCAGCCCGCGCAAACCAGCCTGACGGC
>CAZZAQ010000353.1:0-1788 GCA_964652165.1 uncultured Bifidobacterium sp. | reverse complement strand
CAGGCATCTTGCCTGTCTCCGGAGCGCAGGCTGGCCGCTTGGCACTTGTTTAGCGTAGCTGCGACCGTGAGGTCGCAGGCTGAATTCTAAAACGACGACAATTGATTCTGACATTCAGCAACCTCGTCCCGCGACTTCACGGTCGCAGCTACGTTGAACGGATACGCTGCCTGCGCTTCCAGCGGGCGGGGCGGAGAGGCTGGAAGCCTGTCTTGCTTCACAGGCCGGATGCCTGTGCTGGTGCCGACGGGATGAGAACGGCACGAAGCCTGCCTCATTCCAGACTTTAAGAACAGCCGTGACCGAACCGATTGCCATCGTTGGAATGTCCTGCGTGTACCCCGAGGCGCGCAGCCCGCGCGAACTTTGGGAGAATGTCCTCGCCCAGCGCCGCGCCTTCCGCCACATCCCCGACGAACGTCTTCGCTCCGGCGATTATCTATCGGCCGATCCACAAGCGCCCGACCGCACTTACGCCGCCGAAGCCGCCGTCATCGAGGGCTACGAATTCGACCGGGTCGCCTTCCGCGTCGTCGGCAGCACGTACCGATCGGCCGACCTGGCGCACTGGCTGGCCCTCGATGTGGCGTCGCGCGCGCTGGCCGACGCCGGCTTCGCCAACGGCGACGGGCTGGACCGCTCGACGACCGGCGTCGTCCTGGGCAACACGCTCACCGGCGAGTTCTCCCGCGCGAACGTGCTTCGCCTCCGTTGGCCTTACGTCCGCCGCGTGTTGGACGCCGCGCTCGTCGAGGAGGGTTGGGACGTCGCAAAACGCGCGACATTCCTCGAGGAAGTCGAGGCGCAGTACAAGTCTCCATTCCCACCCGTCGGCGAAGAGACTCTGGCTGGCGGCCTGTCGAACACGATCGCCGGCCGCATCTGCAATCAATTCGACTTCAAAGGCGGTGGCTACACCATCGACGGCGCGTGCGCGTCGTCGCTCCTGGCCGTTGCCAACGCCTGCTCGGCATTGGTGGCGGGCGATCTCGACGCGGCTCTGGCGGGCGGCGTTGATCTGAGCCTCGACCCTTTCGAGATCGTCGGCTTCGCCAAGACCGGCGCGCTGGCGCCCGAGTTGATGCGAATCTACGACACTCGCTCCGCCGGCTTCTGGCCCGGCGAAGGCTGCGGGTTTGTGGTGTTGATGCGCCAGGCGGACGCCCTCGCCAAACGCTGTCGCATTTACGCCACGATTCACGGCTGGGGCATTTCGTCCGATGGCGCGGGGGGCATCACGCGCCCTGAAGTGGAAGGACAGCTCGAGGCGATCCGACGCGCCTATCGCCGCGCCGGTTACGGCATCGACACCGTCGAATACTTCGAGGGCCACGGCACCGGCACGGCCGTTGGCGACAGTGCGGAGTTGCAAGTCCTCTCCCGCGCCCGCCGCGAGAGCAACGCCGGTGCGCCCCCCGCCGCCATCGGCTCCGTCAAAGCGAACATCGGCCACACCAAGGCCGCCGCCGGCATCGCCGGCCTGCTCAAGGCCGTCATGGCCCTCCACGAGCAAGTGCTCCCGCCGACCACCGGCTGCGAGAATCCGAGCGCCGAACTTCAGGGTCAGAGCGCCGCGCTCCGCGTCCTGCGCGAGCCGGAACTATGGCCCGCGCAACGCCCGCTCCGTTCCGCCGTCAGCGCGATGGGCTTCGGCGGCATGAACACCCATCTGACCCTCGAAGGCGCGGCATCCGACCGCCGGCCGGCGCTGGCTCCGGCAGAACGGGCCGCTGGCGCCTCCGCCCAGGACGCCGAATTGTTTCTCTTCTCCGCCGCGGACAGCGCCTC
>CAZZAQ010000352.1:0-5642 GCA_964652165.1 uncultured Bifidobacterium sp. | reverse complement strand
CGCGGGCGCGGCCGGGGCCGGCCCCAGCCCGTTTGCAAGCCAGAACAAGGTGCCCGGCCTGGAGCGCATCGTCGCCGTGGCCAGCGGCAAGGGCGGCGTGGGCAAGAGCACCTGCTCGGTGAACCTGGCCTGCGCGCTCACGCAACTGGGCGCGCGCGTTGGATTGCTCGATTGCGACATTTACGGGCCGAGCATCCCGCTGATGATGGGAATCCGCGGGCGCCCGACCATCAGCCCGCAGGAGAAAATGGTTCCGCCGTCCAACTACGGCGTCAAGCTCATGAGCATGGGCTTCTTGATCGAGGGCGACCAGCCGGTCATCTGGCGCGGGCCGATGATCATGAAAACCATCCAGCAATTCTTCCACTCGGTCGAATGGGGCGACCTCGACTGCCTGCTGGTCGATTTGCCCCCAGGCACCGGCGACGCCCAGTTGTCCCTCTGCCAGACGGTGCCGCTGGATGGCGGTGTCATCGTGACCACCCCGCAGGAGGCCTCGCTGGGGGTCGTGCGCAAAGGCATCGCGATGTTCGGGAAAGTGAACGTGCCCATTTTGGGACTCATCGAGAACATGAGCTACTTCCTCGCGCCCGGCGGCCAGCGGGTGGAAATCTTCGGGCACGGCGGCGGAAGAGCAGAGGCCGAACGGCAGGGCATGGCTTTCCTCGGCGAGGTCCCAATCTACACCGAGATTCGCGTCGGCGGGGATGAGGGCCGGCCCGTCGTCGTTTCCGCGCCGGCCGAAGCGCCGGCGCAAGCGTTCCTCAAGATTGCCGAGGCCTTGCGGAGCAAGCTGGGCTGAAGGCGCCAAAGTAACGGTTGGCAACCCACGGAGGCCGTGCTACAAAACGCGTCCGCTCGAAACCGGGCGCAAACGGAACCGCCCGATTGGTTCGCCGATTTAACAGTTCAATTCACTCAACCGGCTTATGTCACAACATCGCAGCTTGCGCGCCGCCAGTACGTCCGGCGCAAAACGGAACGTCCTCAAACGCTTCGAGCGCGTCGAAATCCTCAAAAAACGCGGCCAGTGGAAGGCGGGCGATCGCGTCACTGGCCTGCGCAAGACCAAGGCCGACAGTTGACCATTACCAATTGCCAATTGCCAATTGCCGATTGGCCCCGCGTAAGCGGTAATTGGCATTCGGCATTCGGCATTCCCCCATGGTCCGTCTCCAGAAATACCTCGCCGAGTCCGGCGTGGCCTCGCGGCGGGCCAGCGAGCGGATTATCCTCGCTGGACGGGTCACGGTGAATGGTAAACCGGCCCGCCAACTTGGCGCCAGGATCCAACCCGGCTCGGACTCGGTGGCGGTGGACGGCGCCATCGTCAGCGCGCGGCGCAAGATTTACGTCGCGCTCCACAAGCCCCCCGGAGTGCTCTGCACGCGCAAGGATCCGGAACGGCGCCGGACCATCGCGGATCTCCTTCCCAGGGAATGGGAACACCTGGCTCACGTCGGCCGGTTGGACCGCGACAGCGAGGGTCTGATTTTCCTGACGAACGACGGCCAGTTCGCCTTGAGCCTGACCCATCCGCGCTACGGCGTGCGCAAGGTTTACTACGCGACCGTCGAGGGACGCGCCCCACGCGACACCGTCGAGCGCCTCCTGGCCGGCATTCGCGATTGCGGGGATCTCCTGAAAGCCGAGCGCGCCCGCATCCTGTCCGCCAACAACTCCCACAGCGTGCTGGAACTCGAATTGGGCGAAGGCCGCAACCGCGAAGTGCGCCGCATGCTCGGCGCTCTTGGATTGAACGTCGCCCGGCTCCAGCGCATCCAAATCGGGCGCATCAAACTTGGCGAGCTGCCGCCCGGCAAATGGCGGACGTTGACAGAACCCGAGATAAAATCTCTACTTGCCCCGATATGAACAAGATACTTTGGACGTTGCTCGCAGTGCTGCTTGCGGCCGGCATCCCGGCCCCTACCTTCGCCGCGGATCCCCCCGTCATCCCCGCGGACGTCCCGCCACCCACGCCGCCGAAGTCGAATGCCAAGAAGAAACCCGCGGCTTCGAAAGGCGCGACCGCCAAGGACTCGGCCTCGAAAACCGCCGCAAAGAAGTCCGACGAAACCGTCAAACTGCCAAGTCCCGAGCCGGCCGTTGTTTCCCAGAAAAACGTCAATGTTCGCGGCCAGGCCCGGATTAACAGCGAAGTGGTCTCGCATTTGAACAAGGGCGATAAGGTCACAGTTCTTGAAGAAATCACGACGAAGAAGAAGCCGAACGAACCCGACAAGTGGTACAAGATTTCACTGCCCCCTTCCGCCGCGGTTTGGGTTTTTGGCGGTTTCGTTGACGCGGAAAAGAAAGTGAAGCCCAACCGACTCAACCTCCGCAGCGGGCCTGGCGAGAATTTCAGCGTCATCGGCACGGTCGAGAAGGGCACGGTCGTCAACGTCATTGAAACGAAGGGTGAATGGCACAAGATCGAACCGCCGGCCGGCGCCTACGCGTTCGTCGCGGCCCATCTCGTCACGCGCGAACCGGTCGCGCCCACGCTCGCGGCGAAGCCGCCTCCGGAAGTCGCCGTCGCCGCTCAGCCGCCTGTTGCCGTGCCGCAGCCTGTCGTGACGGAGCCGCCTCCGCCTGTCATCACTCCTCCTCCTCCCCTTGTCCCGATCGTGCGGCCCACGCCGCCGGGACCACCGCCCGAGGAGCCGCTGACCAAGCGCGTCGTCTCTCGTGAAGGCATCATCAAAAGCAGTGTCAGCGTGCAAGCGCCGTCGCACTACGTGCTGCGCGGCCTCGACAACAACAAGACCATCAATTATCTCTACAGTCCCTCCACCAACGACCTGGTCAAGAACTTCTGGGGCAAAAAGGTCTTCGTCACCGGCGAGGAAGTGCTCGACGAACGCTGGCCCAATACTCCGGTTATCGAAATCGAAACGATCCAGGAGCTCGAGCCCGCGAAGTAATGGTTTTTCCAAACCTTATCGATGGACGCGCCATCGCAGAGCAGATTCACGCGGACACCGCCCGGCGCAGCGCCGCGCTGAAGGCCCGCGGCATCCAGCCCGGACTTGTCTTTGTCCGCGTCGGCGAAGATCCCGCATCGAGGGTTTATGTCGGGATGAAAGAAAAAACGAGCCAGCGGCTCGGCATTCATTCCCGGACCCACGTCCTGCCCGAGAAAACTCCCGAGGCCGAACTCCTTGGGCTCCTCCGCCAGCTTAACGCCGATCCCAGCGTGCATGGCATCCTGGTTCAAGCGCCGTTGCCCGCGCACATTCGCGCCGCCACCATCTACTCGGCCGTCGCGCCGGAAAAGGACGTGGACGGGTTCCATCCGGTGAACGTCGGCAAGCTCCTGCTGGGCGATCCGTCGGGCTTCGCGCCGTGCACGCCCGCGGGCATCCAGCAACTGCTCATCCGCTCCGGCATTGACACCGAAGGCGCGCACGTCGTGATCCTCGGCCGCGGGGACATCGTCGGCAAACCGATGGCCGCCATTCTCTGTCAAAAAGCCAGGCACGCCAACGCGACCGTCACCCTGTGCCACTCGCGCACGCGCGACCTCCCCGGCCATTGCCGCCGGGCCGACATCCTGATTGCCGCGATAGGCTCCGCCGAATTCGTGAAGGCCGACATGGTGAAGCCCGGGGCCGTCGTCATCGACGTCGGCGTCAACCGCATCCCGGATCCTGCCGCAAAGGACGGCGCGCGGCTCGTCGGCGACGTCGACTTTGCGCGCGTCCAGCCCATTGCCGGCAGAATTACTCCCAACCCCGGCGGCGTCGGCCCCATGACCATCGCGATGCTCTTGCAGAACACGCTCCGGGCTGCTGAGATCGCGACAGCCTGACCATGAATTTCCAAAGTAGGGCGGGCGTCTCGCCTGACCAGCGCCGAAGGCGCTTCCCCGTTTGGCCGCTGCGCGGCCAGGGCAGGCGAGACGCCTGCCCTACGTTGGCGCGGCGCCAGCTTAGCGGCAGGTATCGCAATTCGTAAATCGTAAATCGTAAATCGTAAATCCCGATGACCCCCACCCGCATCCTCCCCGATCTCCAGTGCTCGCTCGTCTGCGAGGAAGTCCGCCAGGAAGCCAACGGTAACGTCTTCCTGCTCGGCATCCTCGACGTGGTCCGCGTGCCGCAGGTGCCTGTCACCGCGCACAAGCTTGGCGTGTTCAACCGGTGGACTGCCGGCATCGGCGTCTTCACCGAGCAGATCCGGGTTGTCGCGCCCGACCAGACCACCGTCATCTCCAAGAGCGAGGTGAAGTTCCAGATGAAGGACCCGAGCGTCAACGCTACGACCGTGACCTACTTTGGCAACATTCAGTTCACCACGGCGGGCTCCTACTTCGTCGAAGTACTCGTGGACGACGTGATGAAGCTGCGTTACCCGATCAACATCGTCATTGTGCCGATGGCCGGCGGACCCCAGGGGCAGGGTCAGCCGACGCAGGCGACCCCCCAATGACCCGCGGCGATGCCGAGCGCTGAACCCAGCCCAAGCTCGCCCGCCCCATCCCGCAGCAGCGATAGTGGCGCAGCCGTCCCGGCTGAACGTAGCGCAGCCGTCCCGGCTGCGAGTGGGGCGTCCCGGCCCAAGGCTGCCTCGGGCAAGATGCCCGACGAGGCAGGCGAGTCGCCTGCCCTACTAACGACAGGCGAGTCGCCTGCCCTACTAACGACAGGCGAGTCGCCTGCCCCACTAACACCCGGGCCAGGCGAGACGTCTGCCCTACACCTTGCCGCCGCGTGGCAACCGCTCACCTTTCGGGGCGTGGCGGCATTTGCGGAAGCGAAACTCGGGCGCCTGCTGCTCGTGCAATTCATCGTCGCGCTTCTCACGGCGGGCGCCATCGGCTGGTTCCTTTCGATTCACTGGTTCCCGTCCGTCCGCAAAGCCATCCGTCAACTCCCCGACACCGGCGTTATCCGCGCCGGCCAGCTCACGACGCCGCGCGACTCCACCGCGCCGCTCGTGGAGACCCGTTATTTGTCTATCGCCGTGGACGCGGCGGACAGCGGCGTCGCCAGTTCGCTGGCCGACGTGCGCGTCGTGTTCCACCGGACCAACTTCGCTGTCTGCGGCGTCGCTGGCTGCGTGAGGCGCGCCTACCCGGCCGGCGCGACGATGCAGTTCAACCGCGGCGAACTCGAATCCTGGTGGGGCGCCTGGCAGCCCATGCTCTTCGGCATCGCTGCGCTGGTCGTTGTGGCTGGACTTTTCGCAAGCTGGCTGGCGCTCGCCACGGTTTACTTCCCAATTGCCTGGGTCATCGCTTACTTCAAGGACCGCCAACTCACAGCTCTAGGCGCATGGAAGCTGGCCGCCGCCGCGCTACTGCCCGGCACGCTGCTCGTGTGCGCGGGCATCGTCCTCTACGGCCTCGGCATCGCGGACCTGTTGAGGCTGCTGGTGCTCTGGCTGGCGCACTTCGCGGTCGGCTGGGTCTATCTGGTCCTGGCGCCGTTCCGCCTGCCGCCCGTGACCGCGAAGCCAACGGCCAACCCGTTCGGCGGGGCGAAGCCGGTTTCACCGAATCCCTTCACGGGCGCCAACAAGTGAAGCGGCCAAAGGCGGGCGCAGCGGAGGCGCCGGGCAAAGTGAGCGCCGCCGCCACCAGCGTGGCGAGCGGGCGCTACGACGCAAATCGGCTTTTGAAGGGCGTTTTCGGTATG
>CAZZAQ010000351.1:0-5652 GCA_964652165.1 uncultured Bifidobacterium sp. | reverse complement strand
GGTCACCCGCGAAGAAATCCAGCAAAAGCTATGGCCGGGCGACACCTTCACTGATTTCGAACACGGCCTGCACAACGCCATGAACCGGCTGCGCGAGGCCATGGGCGACTCCGCCGCCAGCCCGCGCTTCATCGAGACCATTCCTCGTCGCGGCTACCGCTTCATCGGGGTAATTGAATCGAGCACCAGTGGAAGTGCGGGTACAGCCGTCGCTGCAGAGCCGCCGGAGCAGGTCAGGGTGGAAACGCCGGCTCCGCGTCACGCCCGGTTCGTGGTGTATCCCGCCTTGGGGTTGGCCCTGCTTACGCTCGCCCTCTTGCTCATGGGTTTTCGGCCCAAGGCGGTGGATGCCATCGCCGTCCCGCCCATCCGATCCCTGGTTGTCTTGCCCCTGGAAAACCTTTCCGGCGACCCCGCCCAGGAGTACTTCGCCGACGGAATTACCGATGCGCTCATCAGCGAACTTGCCCACATCCAGTCGCTGCGCGTCATCTCCCGCACCTCAGCCATGCACTACAAGGGCTCCAAAAAGCCGCTGCCGGAGATCGCCCGCGAACTCCGCGTGGACGCCGTGGTGGAAGGCTCGGTGGTGCGGCAGAACGACCGCGTGCGGGTGAACCTGCAGCTCATCCACGCGCCCGACGACCGGCATCTCTGGGCGAATCAGTACGACCGCAGCCTGAACGATGTCCTGGGATTACAAAGCGAACTGGCGCGGGCGGTTTCCCTGCAGGTGCAGGCCAAGCTGACGCCCCAGGAACACGGCCGTCTCCACGCCGCCCAGCGGCCGGTGAATCCACTGGCCTACGAGGCCTACCTGCGCGGCCGCTACCACTGGAACGGGCGCAACGAGGAATCCCAGCGCAAGAGCATCGAGTACTACGAGCGTGCGCTGCAGATCGATCCTCAGTACGCGCTGGCTTACGCCGGCCTCGCGGATTCTTACAACGTCCTCGGCTTTGGCAGGATGAGGTCTATGCGTAGAGCCGAGGCCGGAGCAAAGGCGAAGCAGGCCGCGGTGAAGTCGGTGGAGCTCGACCCGGAGCTTGCCGAGGCCCATACCGCCCTCGGCATGATCCTGCATACGTACGACGGGGATTTCGCCGCTGCCGCCCGCGAGTTACAGCATGCCATTCGGCTGAATCCCGGCTCCGCCACGGCCTACTTTGGGTACTCTACCCACCTCCGGCAGTTGGCGGAGCTTGACGGTTCTTGTGCGATGATCCGCCGGGCCTATGAGCTCGATCCCTTGAACCCCAACATTGGCCGCAACGTTGCCTACGATTGCATTTACCACGAGGAAGGGCTGGAAAAGGCCCTGACGTTTCTCGACAAGGTCCTGGAACTCAGCCCCAACCAGAGCAACGTAATCGCTACTCGGGGTGATCTGTATTTCCGGAGTGGAATGCACCGCGACGCCCTTCACGAGTACCGGCGTGCCTACCAAGCCTCCGGCCGCAATCGCAATTACCTCCTGATGGCATCCAAATCCTTTGCGGCCACGGGTCAGATGGCTGAGGCCTTGCGCATCATCGAAGAATCGGCCAGGGACCCGGTGGCCTCGGAGCAGGTTCCGTTCGCACGCGCGCGCCTGCCTGCCGTGCTCGGGCGCCGCGAGGACACGCTCAAGGCCCTGCAAGCAGGCTTGGACGAGGGTTGTAATTGCCTCCGCTGGTTGTTGGTGGAGCCTGCCTTCGACTTCCTCCGGGCCGACCCCGCCTATCATGAGATACTGCGGCGCGCCGGGTTTCCACGCGATGCCATTCAGCGTCAGGCCGCCCGGAAGCCACGCTTTAAGGGTCCCGATGGATAAGCCGCGCCTGCCCCGACTTCTCCCGTCCACGTTCGTAGTGGTGCTGTGGAGTTGTGCCCTGTTCGCCCAGGCCGGCAATCAGGGTTCCCTGGAAGGCACGGTAACCGATCCTGACGGCGCGCTGGTCCCCGGCGCCCGGCTCCAGATCACCCACCGCGAAACCTCCTTCGCGGCCACCACCCTCAGTGACCAGCACGGGCTGTATCGCTTCCCTGTCATTCCCGTAGGCGCTTATCTACTGACGGCCCAAAAAGAGAGCTTTGCCCAAGTGATCTACAACAACGTTGCGGTGGCTGTGGGAGCGCGTGTCACCCTTCCCATTCGCCTGACGGTGTCCCCGCATGCCGAATCGGTCACGGTGGCTGCCGAAACCCCGCTGCTGGAAAGGACGCGAGCCTCCGCCAGTGCTGTCGTGGATGCCCGCGCGCTTTCCGCGCTGCCCGTGAACGGCCGCGACTATGCCCAGTTTGTTCTGCTCACGCCCAACGTCACCCGCGACGTACGCGGCGGGCTGAGTTTTTCCGGGTTGCGCGGAATGAACTCGGTGCTGGTGGACGGCGCCGACGCCGACAACAGCTTCTGGGGACAGCCGCTCGGGGCCAGCGGCTTCGACGTTCGCGGTCCCTACCAGTTCAGCCAGGAGGCCATCCACGAATTTCAGGTGAACACCAACAACTACTCCGCCGAGCTGGGGCGCGCCGGCGGCGCCGTCATCAACGCAGTCACCAAGTCAGGTGGCAACCAGTTTCACGGCGCCGCCTTCTGGTACTACCGTGACCAATCGCTCAATGCTAAAAGCGCCGTCGACAGGCTCAACGTACAGCCCAAGCTGCCCTTTCACGTGAACCAGTTCGGCGCCAACCTGGGCGGGCCGCTGCTGAAGGGCCGGCTTTTCTTCTTCTTCAACTTCGACGGGCAGCGCAGCACCGTTTCCAACGCTGCCTTCCTGCAGCTTCCTTCCGGCTTTCAGCTTTCCTCCATTGCCGAGGTGCGTGGCTTTCAGCAGCTCGCCCTCGATTTCCTGGCGCCCCGCGTCTTTTCCTGGTCGCGCCCCGATGAGCAGAACGATTTCTTCGCCAAGTTCGATGGGCGCATCAGCCCGCGCCATCGCCTGAGCGGGTTTTGGAACCGCCAACGACGCTTCGGGGGGCGCGCCCCAAGGTTGCCCACCGAGACCTTCGAGCATAACGGGCCGGTCCGCAACGACACCGACCAAGTGGTCGCTTCCTGGACTGCTACCGCCTCGCATTCGGTCATTAACGTGGCCCGCCTGAATTTCGTAGACGGAACCCAAGCCTTCTTGACCGACGGAATCAATCCGGAAGCCAGCATTTTCGAGGGCGGGCAGCTTGTGACTTCTATTGGCCGCTTTCCTGGTCCCCAGAGCAACCGCATCTACCGCTGGCAAGGGGCTGACACCGTCACCTGGCAGCATGGCCGCCACACTTTCAAGGCCGGGGGCGACCTGCTCCGCGACCGCGTGGATTTCTCCTTCGCGCAGAACTTCTCCGGCGCCTACCGCTTCCGCAGCCTGGCGAGCTTTGGCCGTTCACTCGCCGGCACGCCCCAGTACCTCCTCGGCGACCGTTACGTGCAGTCCTTTTCCACCGAGGACCGGGCCGGGCTCGACCTGCGTCCCGACATCTTCGAACTGGCCGGCTTCTTCCAGGACGAATGGCGGATTCGCCCCGGCCTGGCCCTGAACCTGGGCGCGCGCTACGACCTGCAGCGCAGCGCGCGCCCACCGGTGAGCAATCCTTCGGCTGTACTGGAGGGCGCGGGCCTGGATACGGCCTCCCGGCCCGAGGATGCCGGCAACGTGGCTCCCCGCATCGGTATCGCGTGGTCGCCGCAAGCACGCCTGGTCGTCCGCGCCGGCTACGGCATCTTCTTCGGCCGCACCATCGCCGCCTTGAACTCCCAGGCGCACTTCTACAACGACGTAAGCGTGGTGACGCGCACCCTCACCGGCGGCTCGCCCAGCGCCCCCTTCATTCCCTCCTACCCCAACAGCTTGTGCGGTCTTCCCAACCCGGAAGGCGCCTCGCCGAGTTGCGCTCCTCCGGCGGCTGGCGCCGGCAACGCGGTCATCATGCTGTTTGTCCGCGATTACACCCAGCCCTACACCCAGCAGGCTAATCTCGGTTTCGAACTGGAACTCTTCAAAGACGCCACCGTCGCCCTCAGCTACGCCTTCGTCAGGGGCACACACTTGCCCCGGGTTCGCGACGTTAACCTGCGCACGCCCACGATCTCGGCTGCCCTGCCCATTGCGGGGACCACCACACTGCTCGGGTTTGAGCGCTACCTGTCCCCGCGCCCCCTGGCCGGCTTCGACCGCGTCATGGCCATTGAAAGCACCGCCTCGTCAATGTTCCACGGCATGACGCTGGAGGTGAAGAGGCGCTTTTCCCACCGCTTTCAGGCCAACCTGTCTTACACCTTGGGCAAGGCCATCGACGACGGCCCCAGTCCCTACAACCTCAACCCTGCTGCCAACTTCCCGGGATTTCCTGCGTATCCTTCGGATCCGCGCGCCGATCGCAGCGTCGGTCTCAACGATCATCGCCACCGCCTGGTCTTCAGCGCGGTGTGGGAACCCGTCTACGGGCGCGGCCTACCCCGCGTGGCGCGATCCCTGCTCCGCGACTGGCAGGTCAGCGGAATTCTGGATGCGCAGTCCGGGCATCCTTACTCTGGAGTCCTCGAGTTCGACCTCAACAACGACGGCAACAGCGCCAGTGACCGCACTCCCGGCCAGGGACGCAATGCTTTCTATCTCCCTTCTCTGGTTTCCCTCAATCCTCGTCTCACCCGGACCATCCGCTTCAGCGAGCGTATGAACCTTCAACTCATTTGGGAAGCCTTCAACGTTCTGAACCGGGCCAACATTTCCGGGGTGCGCAATCTTCAGTTCGCAGCCAGTTCCAGCCTTCTCGCGTGCGGCACAGGGGTGTCTCAGTGCCTCGTCCCACAGACCTCTGCACCAAACGCTTTCGGCACACCCACGGCCACCACCGGCCCTCGCACCATGCAACTCGCAGCCCGGCTGGTCTTTTGAGCAGAAGGGAAAGAAGGAAGAACAGGAGTGCAACCGAAAAGAGATCTGGCAATAAGGTCCGCTACTTGGTTCCTACCGCGAACCCGATAATCGCGTCCACCTCGATGGCTTCTTCGGCGCGCAGCACGGGCTTAAAGCGCCACTCCTTCAGGGCAGCGATCATCTTGTAAGCCAGGTCGGCGGTGGTGGCGTCGAGGATACGAAAGTTGGTGAGCAGGCCGGAGCGGTCCATGACGCAGGAGACCACCAGGCGCGACACCTGCGTGCCCGGCGGAAAATCGGTGCGCAGCGGCTCGGGTGCGGTGAGGTCGGCCTGGAAGCCGCGGATGTCGGACGGCCGCTCGGAGAACTGCATCACGCCCGTGCCCAGCCGCGTCTGGATGTAGATGGTGTAAACGCGCGGCCCTTTGAGCACGCCGTAGGCGTTCAGCGCTCCGCCCGAGCGCGATGTGGCAATCACGGTCAGATCAGGAGAGCGGCGTCCTGGCTGCCCTGGAGCCCTTCCTGGAGGCGTGGGCGCGGCGCCGGTGGCAAAACTGGGCAGGTTCACTACGCCGCCGCGAATGGTCACGCCGGCAAGTCCGGTGCGCGTCGTCCCGCTGCCCGATCCGCCCGGACCGGGGCCGGGCGAAATTCCTCCGCGCGCGTTGGGGTCGGACCCAAACCCGGTTCCCGACGCACCTCCTCCGGGGCCAGCGCCAAGCGTGCCGCTGCCCGGGCCGGTGCCCACGCCGATCCCAGTTCCGCCCCCGGAGCCTCCCAGCCCGGTGGTGCCGCT
>CAZZAQ010000350.1:0-5652 GCA_964652165.1 uncultured Bifidobacterium sp. | reverse complement strand
GCGCGCCAGTCCGCTGTCAATGACGAGCCGCACGCCGTCGATGGTCACGGAGGTCTCGGCGACGTTGGTGGACACAACGACCTTGGGCTGGTCGTAACGGGCGACGGCGGCGTCCTGGTCGACTGGCGGCAGTTCGCCGTGGAGCGGAAGCAGAATGTAGCCGCGCGCTTCGGAGGTGTGGCGAAGGGTTTCGAGGGTCTGGCTGATCTCGAAACCGCCGGGCATGAACACGAGCACGTCGCCGCCGGCTCCGGAGCGAACGTGGGCCGCGAAGGCCTCGGCGGCAAGTTCCCAGGGCGGCGGTGGATTGGGCCCCAGGCGGCGCGGGAGGTATTCGATATGGACGGGATACGTGCGGCCTTCGGACGTCAAGACTCCACAATGGAAGGAAGGCGCTGTCTTGAGGCTCGACGAGCCCCCCTCACCCCGGCCCTCTCCCCCTCGGAGGGGGAGAGGGTGCCCGGAGGGCGGGTGAGGGGCAGACTCAACTCGCGACAAATAATCTTCCAGTGAGCCTGCATCGAGCGTCGCGGACATGACGGCGATGAGCAAATCGGGCCTGTGCGTCTCCTGGATGTCGAGCGCGCGGGCCAGGGTAATGTCGCCGTAGAGGTGGCGTTCGTGGAACTCGTCGAACAGTATCGCCTGCACGCCGCGCAGCGTCGGATCCTGGATGAGTTGCCGGAGCAGGATGCCCTCGGTCTCGAACTTGATGCGTGTGGCATCGCTCGTGAAATTCTCGAAGCGCACCTGGTAGCCAACCTCCTTGCCCAGCTGGACGCCCAGTTCGCTGGCAACACGATGCGCGAGAAGCCGCGCCGCCAGCCGCCGCGGCTGGAGGATCACCACCTGCCCGGCGCCGAGCAGGCCGTGCTTGAGCAACATTTGCGGCACCTGAGTGGACTTGCCGGAGCCAGTGGGCGCCTGCAGGACGAGGCGTTTGGCCGCCTGGAGCGTGGCGACAATGTCGCGCTCGAGGTCGTAGATGGGCAGCCGTTCAGGCATGGATGGGCTGGTTGTAACGCGACGAGGGCAGTGAAGCGAAACGAAATCCTGAATCTTACTCCAACCCCAACTCTTACTCTTACTCGTAATCTTAATCTTACTCGTAATCTCAGGCTCTCCAAGAATTTAGAGATTAAGAGCAAGATTAAGATTACGAGTAAGAGTATGAGTATGAGTAAGAGTAAGTCTTGGCGGCCGCCGCGGCCCGGTCCGCCCGCACTGGAACCACCAGGGAAGTACGTACCCCAGATTGCGGGCTCTTCGGGCCTTGCAATACGACTGTTCTCGGATGACAGTCTCCGTATTCATCGCCCCGAGGCAGGGACTGGCGCGGGGCGCTACAGACGGCGAAGCGCGCGAAAACCTCCGCTGTAATCACGCACGGATGCAGGCGATCCATGGCAGTGAGTCGAAGCGATTTATGAAGTCTTTTATTGTACCGTTGTTGGCCCTCGCAGCAATCCTCGCCGGCGGAAACGCAGTCGCCGCACCACCCACGGTGACTTGCTCCGGCAACCAGATGATTCATTGCACCTCCTCGAATGGCGCGCTGGCCGTCGTGCAGGCCACCGTGCGGGATGCGGACGGGGATGCCCTCTCCGTGAGATGGCAAATCAACCAGCGCGCGCCCATCACGAACACGCTTCCGGCGGGAATCACGACGAACCTCGTGCTCCTCTCGTTCACCAACACGTTTCCATTGGGCACGAATCTCGTTCGCGTCTCGGTGACCGATGACGGCACGAACTTCGTCACCTGCGAATCGATCATCGTCGTCATCGATACGACGCCGCCCATCATCCAAAGCATCACGGCCACGCCGAGCATCCTCTGGCCGCCCAACCATCGGATGGTTCCGGTGCGCCTGAACGTGCGGGCGACGGACGATTGCGGACCCGTGCAGTGGCACATCACCTCCATCCAGAGCAGCGAAACCGTCGACGCTCCCGGTTCCGGCCACACGGCGCCGGACTGGCTCATCGCCGGGCCGCATCGGGCGTTGCTTCGGGCGGAGCGTTCCGGCCGCGGGCCGGGCCGCGTTTACACGATCAGCGTCGTCGTAAGCGATCTCTCGGGCAATACAACCAGTGGCACCGTGCAAGTGACCGCCCCGCACAGTCGCGGGCGCGGGAATAGCGGGAATGGGCGCAGTTCGCGTTGAACCATTCGCAGGGCGATTCGATGGACGGCCCGGTTGAACTGCCCATCGACGGGGTCCTTGATCTGCACACATTCCGACCGCAGGACGTGAAGGAAGTGCTGCTGGAATACCTCACCGAGTGCCGACGGCGCGGCATCCTCGAAGTGCGCGTCATCCACGGCAAGGGACTGGGCGAGTTGCGGCGGACGGTGCATGCGATTCTGTCGCGGGTTCCCGAGGTCGAGTCGTTCGCGCAAGCCAGCGAACACTTCGGTGGCTGGGGTGCGACGATTGTCCATTTGCGGGGCGAGTGATCCTGGGGACTGCACATTGCGCAGCGAGGGCAGCACCGCCGCGCCGAAGCCAGCTCTACTGTTTTTGCTTTGCCTTGGATGCTTCCTCTCGCGCCTCCCGCACCATGGCGTCGAAGGACGCCTTGCCTCCGAAGAAGGCATAGTTTGTGCCCGGAAACTTCTGCACCTGCTCGTTGAATACCTTCCATTGATCGCACCAGAAAGCATACCGCGCGTAATTTTTCCGTCAGCCCGGCTCCGCGTTTGGATTTGCAAAGTATTTGTCGAATGCAGCCTGCACGTCTTTCCAGACCTGAGGCTGCATCCAGTATTCTGCCCGTTTGCTTTCGGGCAGGTAATTGCCCACGGTTTCGTGGGCTTCCGGCAACACGAGCGGCACAGCTCCCGTCCATTTGCGTGATTCCACGCACTCCCTGCCGAAGGCCAGCATGTCCTCCGCCGAGCCGTGCCACTTGGGCTCCAGATAATACATCTTGCGCTTGCAAGCCATGTAATTGGCGGGGTCCAGGTCCATGGCTCGCTGGAACCATTTCTCCATCTCCTCGCGGCCTTCGTCCAAGCCGAGTTGCACGCGGAGCATCAGGCTGGCAACTTCCGCGTCCTGCGAATTCATCTTCCACGCGCGACGCAGGGCTTCGCCCGCCACCGTGAGCCGTTCCTCGAACAGCTTGAATTTCTCGTCGCCCACCTTGTCGGCCAGTTCCGTCCCGCGCGCCCGCCACGCGTGCTCGATGAACGCTCGCGCCTTCAGATATGGAACCCGGTAGTCATCTCCCCAATGTTTGAGGAGGTGCGGTTCTATCCCGACGAAAAACAGGTCGTGTGCGGCGGTCGTGCTTTTCAATTGATCCATCGTCAGCCCGCACAGTTCGAACAGTTCGTCCGCTGGCACTCCGGAATCCCGCGCTGTCTCAATGACGTTGGTGATGAGACGGCCGCGATAAATCCTCGCGCCCAGCACGTTCGTAGAACCTAGACTGCTCATGCGCCCAAAAGCATCGGCCGCACGCAGTGACGCATAGGCTTTGCGTAGGTTGTGATATTCGCTGGACGCCAATCCTTTGGCCGCCTGCCGGTAACGCTCGGCCTCCTCCATTAGCGAAAGCACCGCCTCGGTGCCTACATAACGCGCGTGCAGATACCCGACCATCGGATCCGTGCAGCCGGCGGTCACGGCCTTCTGCGCCGCGCCAGCCACGCTCTTGATGAGCGGTGCCACGTTGCCGGTCGGATTGGCGCGGACCCGCGCGAATCCCTCCAGCGCCTCCCGCGCGTCCTTGTCCCACTTGACGTCGCGTGCGCCGATCCGGTCGTAATCCCCGACTAACGTCTTGAGATTCCATTGCAGGCGCAACTCCGTCCGGTTCGTTGCGGTCGGGGATTTCCCCGGGCCACCGTCGGCGGGAGCAGTCTGTGCGGCCAAGGCAGCCGGTGCCAACGAAGCGAGCGCGAGCGCGAAGAACGAAGATCGAATGTCCATAACACCATGTCTCCTGAAGGTTTGCTGTGGCGGATGATAGCCGTCCTGAACGGGCTGTCACTGATCAAAATCCGGCTGCAGGCAATGAGCGCGGCGAGCAAGCGGGGTTTTACGGCGCAGACGTTAGAAGCGCCGCCTGAACTGACGAACGCAATGTGCAGGGCGTTTCCGTATGGGGCGCAGGTCGTCGCGGCGGCGTCTGGAGTGCGGTGGCAATTCGGACGCGACACCGCTTTGGGTGTGCGCGACGTTGCTCGAAATCTCCCACGCCTCGGCCCGTGCGAAAGCGCTGTCGCCGCTGCGCTCTGCCGGCGCACTATCGATGCGTCTACGGCTACGGCAATGAAATGCCAGTCGGGCCGCCTGGTTTCAAGCTTTCTTTCGCGCTCTTTCGCGCTCATTTCGCCGGCCCGCAAGAGTCGTCCAATCCGTCCGGAATTGGCGACCGGGGAATTTGTTCCACTTCCGCGCTTGAACCCCGGCCGAATCCGCCGTTAACTTCCGTTGTATGCTGCAAGTTCAGCGAGGCCCTTACTCGGTGAATTGCCGGGGGATCAGCCGGCGGTCGGCGCTCAAGGCCGGCTTCGCCGGGCTGCTGGGCTTGTCGCTGGCGGACCTGTTCCGCCTGCGCGCCGAGGGCGTCGCCACGCGCAACAACAAGTCGGTCATCCTCATCTGGCTCGACGGCGGTCCAAGCCACATCGACAGTTACGACCCCAAGCCCGAGGCGCCCGAGGAATACCGCGGGCCGTGGGGCGCGTTGCCGACGAACGTGCCGGGCATCCGCCTTTCCGAGGCGTTCCCGCAACAGGCGAAACATGCGGACAAGATGATCCTGCTTCGCTCGGTCAGCCACAATAACGGCGACCACTTCGCCGCCGCCCATTGGATGCTCACAGGCCGCTACGGCTCGCACTCCACCGACAAGGACCAGAAATTCCCGTCGCTCGGCTCATTCGTGGCGCGTGTCAAGGGGCCGAACCGGCCGGGCTTGCCGGCGTACGTCGGATTGCCGGCGGCGGAAAGTGTTTACCTGTTTCCCGGCTACCAGGGCGCCGCCTACCTGGGGCCGGCATTCAATCCGTTCGACGTGAACACCGCCCAGAAGTATCTCGGCGCGACGGACGGCTCGAAGATTCAACCGCCGCGCTGTCTGGGGGAACTGGGCGGCGACAGGCCGCGCATCGAGTCGCGCCTGGGCTTGCTCAAGCAAGTCGATCACTTCCGCCGCGACCTCGACCAGACCGGCGCGATGGACGGGATGGATCGATACCAGCAACAGGCCATCGACCTCATCCTGGGCAGCCGCGCTCGCACGGCCTTCGACATGGAGAAGGAGGACGCCAGGACCCGCGACCGCTACGGGCGCGGGCCGTGGGGACATTACACGCTGATGGCCCGGCGGCTCGTCGAGGCGGGCGTGAGCTTCGTGACCGTGGACATGCCGCATTGGGACGACCACGCCGACATCAAGAACGCCCACGGGCGAAAGCTCCCCGTGCTGGATCAAGCTGTGGCCGCGCTGCTCCAGGATTTGGCCGACCGCTCGATGCTCAACGACGTCCTTGTGCTGGTGATGGGCGAGTTCGGCCGCACGCCCAAAATCAACCAGGGCCTGCCCGACTTGAAGATCCCCGGCCGCGACCATTGGGGCGAGGTGTTCTCCGTGATGATGGCCGGCGGTGGCTTGCGCGGCGGCCAGGTCGTCGGCG
>CAZZAQ010000349.1:3267-5660 GCA_964652165.1 uncultured Bifidobacterium sp. | reverse complement strand
GGCGTGGACCTCGTCCTGTGCGGCCACAGCCACAGCTACGAGCGCTCCTACCTGATGCACGGCCATTACGGCACCTCGCAACAAATCATGCCTTCGATGATCCTCGACGGCACGAGCGGACGGCCCGCCGAGACCGGCCCATACCAGAAGCCAGCCACGGGGCCGCGGGCCAATCTCGGCACGGTTTACGTGGTGGCGGGCAGCTCCGGCTGGGCCACCTTCCTCCAGTTCGATGGGCCGCATCCGGCCATGTTCATCACGCGCCTTAACCTCGGCTCGATGGTGATCGATGTGGACGGCCCGCGGCTCGACGCCCGGTTCCTCCGGGAAACCGGCGCAATCGACGACTCTTTCACCATCCTCAAAGGTCCGTATCAGACCCCGTTCGTAATCGGAAGCTTCCGCGTCGTCAACGGCACGGTGACCGCGCGCTTCAACTCCGAGGCCGGACGTCATTACCAGATCGAACGCACTCCGCAACTCGAACAACCGGTCTGGTCGGCCGCCAGTGATGTGTTTGAAGCGACCAGCAGCGTCACGACCTGGAGCGCGCCGGCGCCGCCGGGCGCGGAGCGGAGTTTCTACCGCGTCCTCCGGACGGACTGATGGGCGCGCACGCGAAGCGGGCGCACCTTGGCACTCGCACCCTCCATGGTGGGGCTGCGCTGCGCGTATGTGGTTAGCGTAGCCGCGACCGTGAGGTCGCGGGACGGGGACGCTGGAGGTTGGACGTCGACATCGGTTTCGTTCGCGCTTGGGAATACAGCCCGCGACCTCACGGTCGCAGCTACGCTGAACGGACTGGGCTGCGCGCAGCGCAGGCCCTACCTTGGTGCGAGTGTCAAGGTGCGCCCGCGCGAGGCGCGTCTGCCAAAGTTTTGTTGTTTCCATCGCGTTCGTCTGCTACCCCGGGGGCCAACGCGCACCGTGAAAGCAGTCATCCTCGCCGCCGGCAAAGGCACCCGCATGGGGGAACTCACCAACGAAGTTCCCAAGCCGATGCTCAAAGTGCGCGGCAAGCCGATTCTCGAGCACATCATCCTCGGCCTGGCCGGCGCGGGCATCCGGGACATCTTCATCGTCACGGGCTACCGGGCGGAAACCATCGAGAGTTACTTCGAGGACGGCCGCAAGCTGGGTGTAGGCATCGCTTACGGCAGGCAAGGTGTGCAGGACGGCACCGGCAAGGCGCCGGAAGTCGCACGGAAATTCATCGGCGCCGACACCTTCCTCCTGACCTACGGCGACATCCTCGTGCGGCCGGAAACGTATCCGCAGATGATCCGGCGCTTCGGCGAGGACGATTTCTCGGGGCTTGTCACCGTGACCGGCGGCGATGACGCGACCAAAGGCGGGCTGAATTTTTTCGACACAAAATTCTGCCTCACGCATCTCGTCGAGAAACCGACACCGGCGCAGATCGAAGAACTGCGGAGAGACGGTTGGCTGCGACCCGGTCAGCCCGCCTGGTACAACGCCGGTATCTACGTTTTCCGGCCTGCCCTGTTCGAGTTCACCGCCCGGCTCCAGAAATCCCCGCGCGGCGAATACGAACTCACGGACGCCATCAATGCGATGGTCGCCGCCGGACACCGGATCGCGGGCATGGAAATCGAGGGCCGCTGGGTGGACGTGCGCGATCCGGAGGTGCTGGCGGAGCTGGAGAACGAACAGTCCCCGTAGTTGGCCCGAGTTGGCCACGCCGCGTCAGGAGCATGTGTTCAGCGTAGCTGCGACCGTGAGGTCGCGGGGCGCGGACGCAGAAGGTTGGGCAACAATATCGCTTCCGTTCCCGCATCAGAATTCAGCCTGCGACCTCACGGTCGCAGCTACACTAAAATGGCAGCGTCAGGAACGCTTCGGTTCGGCCGCGGCCTGGAGCTTTGCGCGAAACGCCTGGTGAGCGGGGGATTGAAGCGCAGCCTGCAGGGCGTCGAGGACTTTCGCCCCTTCGAACGCAAGCAAAGCATCAACGGCAAGCACCAACCCCGGAAACTCCCGACTATGGATGAGGTGCTGCGCGTCGGGCGGGTTCGGACGATACTCGTCGTTTTCGAGAACCCACCAGTCGAGCGAGCCGTCCAAGGTGCGCCAGAGGATGTACTCCCTGACCCCGTTGCGACGGTAGGCGCGCAGTTTGTCGCGCGCGTCAATGGAAGCACTGCTGGCCGCGACCTCGACAATCAATTCCGGAGGGCCACAGAGATACCCCTTTTCGTCCACCCGGGTCCGTCCACCACATTCAGGCAGCAGACGCAGCAAGGCATCGGGCTGCTCGACATTGTCAGCGTCGAGGTGGACCGTGGCGTTACCTGCCGCCTGGGTGCCGGGAGTGCGCGCCGCGTACGAGCCGAGCCAGGCCTGAATCAGCGAATCCGGGGCGGCGTGTTCGT
>CAZZAQ010000349.1:0-3257 GCA_964652165.1 uncultured Bifidobacterium sp. | reverse complement strand
GTTCAGTCGGACTGGCGAGGGCATAATAACGATTCCTTCGATGAGTTGGGCCTTCTTGACGTGCGGCATGTGCTCATAACGCCGAAGGAATTCACCTGCACTTAGCAGATCGCCGTTCTCCAGCGGCGCGGGTTTCAATCCGCTCTGCGGCGCCGGTGTCACGCCTGACAAGATGGATGGTGCTGGCGGCACGGTGCAACGGTAGCCGAACAAGCGCGGTGCGACAAGCCGAGTTTCGAACCTATAGAATATTCGCCGCCAGCTCCGCCAGTTCGCTCCGTTCACCCTTTTGCAACTCGATGTGCGCCGCCACGGACTGTTCGCGGAACTTGCTCACGATGTAATTGAAGCCGTTGGACGAGCCGTCCACGTAGGGATTGTCGATCTGGTACGGGTCGCCCGTGAAGATGATCTTCGTCCCGTTGCCGACGCGGGTGACGATGGTCTTGGCTTCAAGGGGCGTGAGGTTTTGCGCCTCGTCGATCACCATGAACTGGTTGGCGATGCTGCGCCCCCGGATGTAGCTGAGCGCCTCGACCACCACGCTGCCGGTGCGCATCAGGTCCCCGCTGCGCCGGCTTTCGTGGCCCATGTTCAGGTCGCTAAGCAGTTCCAGCGCGTCGTGAATCGGCTGCATCCACGGGTTGAGCTTCTCTTCCAGCGTGCCGGGCAGGAATCCAATCTCCCGGCCCACGCTGACGGTCGGGCGCGCGACGACGACGCGGCGGAATTCGCGGTCGAGCACGGTGCGCTTCAGCCCGGCGGCCATCGCCAGCAGCGTCTTGCCCGTGCCTGCCTTGCCCATGAGCGTGACGAGCTTCACCCGGTCGTCCAGCAGCGCGTCGAAGGCGAAGTGCTGCTCGCGATTCTTCGGCTTGATGCCCCAGATGCCTTCGCGGCAGTCGATGATCGGGACGAGCTTGCGCCCCGAGAAATCGACCTTGGTGAGCGCCGTGCGCTTGGGATTGTCCTTTTCAGTGAGCGTGCAGTACTCATTCGGGAAGTAGCTGGCGCCCGCGGGCAAATCCAGTTCGCCGTTCGAGCGGTAGGACACCATTTTCTCCGCGCTCACCGCCAGGTCGAACGTGCCGGTGTAAAGCTCGTTGATGCTGACGCGGTCGGACTGGTAGTCCTCGGCCGGCAAGCCGAACGCATCGGCCTTCACGCGCAGGTTGATGTCTTTGGTGACCAGAACGGTCGCCAGCTTCGGCGACGCCTTCTGCGCCTGGAGCGCGGAGGCGACAATGCGGCTGTCCACGTTTTGACCGTTGCCGTTGCCGTGGCCATTGCCGTTCCGGCCGCGGGGTTTCTTGAGGAAGATGATGCGGAGCCGGCCGCCGTTGGGCAGTGAGACCCCTTCACTGAGGCTGCCCTGCGCGCGAAGGCCATCGAGCATTCGCGAAACCGTGCGGGCGCTTTGGCCCAACTCCGAGGACTCGCGCTTGAAGTGGTCGATCTCCTCAATCACTTCGATGGGGACAAGCACGTTGTTGTCCTGAAAGCTCAGCAGGGAGTTGGGGTCGTGAAGGAGGACGTTGGTGTCCAGAATGTAATTTTTCACTGCGTTACGTCAGCAATGGTCATTTGGCTCATGCGCCGATACCACGCTTGGATCTTCGGATAAACCGCGGGAAGCCTGTAACGGCCGGAGTAGAGAAAGTTTGCGAGCATGCCCCACAGATCGAAGTCCACGAAGCGCGGCCGGTCGTCGAGAAGAAATCGCCGCGTGCCGAGCATCTGCTCGAAAGGGAGCAGGACCGTCGTGAGTTCGGCGAGCAGGGTCTTCTGGGTCGCCCGCCAGGCGTCGAGGCAGCCGCGGCCGTACTTGCGCTCCTTGTGCCGCAGGTAGGCCAGTTGTTCCTTCGGAGGGACGAACAGGCGGTAGTGCGCATCGTTCAGCCGGAACGAGCGGTCTTCCACGTCGTGCTCGATGTAACGCCATACAATTCGCTGCAAGCCGTCCCACTGCGGCGGGAACAGGCCCAGATTGAATCGCGATTCGATGTACTTGGCGATCACCTGTGAATTCTCGTCCGTCTCGAACACGACCGTCCGCCCGTCCCGCAGCAAGGGCACCGCGTAGTAGCGCTGCCTGGACAAGCGCCAGACGAGCGAGCGGTCCGAGGGCGGAATGTTCACGAGCCGGTGGGCGACGCCGCCGAATTCCAGGATGCGCCGCTGGACCAGACAAAAATTGCTCCAAGGGAATTGGATCAGCTCGATCATGCGCTCTTGCCGCACTGCACCTGTTCGAGCACCGAGGGCAGGCGGTTTTTCCACTGCTGAAGCCGGGTCAGGCCCTGTTCGAGGTCGGAGGCAAAATGACCGGGCCGGTAGGCCTCGTCCCCGGCCTGAAGCTTGCGGACCGCGGCCAGCATCTCGTCCTTTTGCCGGTTGAATTCGGCGTTAAGCTGCTTGGCGAACTGATCGATGGCCAATAGCCTCGCAAATTCCGGCAATCCCGCTCCGCGGCCCGACGCCGTGTCGAGCAACTCCTGCCGCAGCCGCGCGGCGCGCCGGGCGCTGAAACTATAGAATCCACGATACGCCTGGGACATTGGCTTTCTTGGGGCTTCAATCCGGCCAGAGGCAAACCACAAGCTGCCTCGCCGCCCGGTGTAGACTGCCGCCAGAAAATCCCGGCAGCGTCCTGACGAATCGTCAATGAACTTCAGCCGGCGGATAGGGCGCGGCGTTTTGCCCGAGCCGATGACTTCAACGCGATCCAAGGCCATGGCCAGTTGTTCGTATCGTTCGCGGCATGCTGCGAAATCCGTGAACTCCCCGAAGGCTGTCAACAGCGTGCCGTTGGCTTCCTCGATAGCCAATTCTTCCACCGCCTGCACGAAACCCCGCGCCGCCTCGCCATCGAAATGATAACAGCGGTTTTCCGCCAGTTGGAACGCCCGCGGCCCAGGCTGGCCTTCGCCGTCCGCCTCGCGGATGCCGGCGGCCAGCAGTCCAATTTCCCGGACGCGTGCTGTGAACTCCTCGCACGAACACAACGACTTCTCGCTCTTCACGGGTCCAATGTAGAAGCGCCCCGCCGGACTGCAAGCCGAGAGTGCTCGGGTCTGTTCCGGACACGTCAGGGCGGATTGCACTTCTCATTCCCTTGCCCCCATTCCCCTGCCAGCCCATGGATCCGCGCAGCCAAAGGCTTTCCGGATTCGGCAGGGGAATGAGGGCAAGGGAATCAAGGACAGGCAATCGCCAGCTTCCTTGAACGCTCCGAGCAGCAACTGGGTGCGCTGGAC
>CAZZAQ010000348.1:0-5672 GCA_964652165.1 uncultured Bifidobacterium sp. | reverse complement strand
TCGGCGTGAAGATGCCGTGGAAGACGGCACTCGGTAAGGATTGGCGGCACGCAGAGCGGCGTTGCCTCCGCCTTCAACAATTCGCTGTGGGCGATCCGACGAGCTGGGTTTTGATGCTCGATACATTCAACGAGGTATTGGTTAAAGCATTCTCACAGGCTCATCCCGCAACCGTCGCTGCTTACAAAAAAGCCATTCCAGCCAAGCAGCATGCCCCCGACTGGGGGAACTGGCTGACGAATCCAGCCATCGCGAAGGTGTTGCCGAAGGGGATTGACTGGCTCAAGGAAGTTCATGAAGCACGCGTGAAGGCGGACTTGGCTCACGCCAAGAGCAAGAAAGAAGGCATTCCGACCAGACCGGTCAGCTTCCGGAAGCGCGACAAGTTACGTCGAGAGGCCCAAGTCCCTTGGGCTGAACTCATCATCAAGTGGAAGAAAGTCATCTGATCATCGTTTTGCCTCTTCGTGTTTTCGGATTTCTTCCGCCCCTTCAGGGCTTGAATTCATTTTGTTCGTTGACCCAGGGCGGCGCTCGTTCCACTTCGCTTGCCCTGGGCTATTATCTTTCGGGCTTTCAGCCCTTTCAGTTTGAGCCTCTTCACGTCGGCTGCTACGGGTTGAAAAGTCTTTCCACTTTCGCCTTTACCGCTGCATCCATCTTGATAAGCGGCGGCCAGGGGCGTTTGAAACCTTCGCCGGGCAGTTTCTTCGTCGCGTCTATGCCGAGTTTGCTGCCGATGGTCATTTCGCTGGTGGCGTAATCGAGCACATCAGACTGCCTCACTTTTTCACCAAGGGGTTGCGCACTTTGAGCTGCGGAAAGGCGGAGAAGTCGCGGTCCGCCGACCAGAGTTCGCTCACGCCGTGGTGGAGACAGAGCGCGGCGATGCGCGCGTCGTGGATGCGCGAGCCTTTCAGTCGCGCCGCAGATGCAATTTCGCGCAGTCTCGCAAAATACCCGTCACCCTCGCCAATGAGGTGCAGATTGCCGCCCGCGAGCCAGGCATCCACGCACGCAAAGCTTGCGTCCAGTGGAGTGGGAATCTTGAAAACCTTCGGATGCGTGACGATTCCCACAAACTCATGGACGCAGGGCCAGGGAATTGCCCACGGCGCAGGCTGGCTTCGCAATGTCTCGATCTATTCCTTCGCGGGTTGATGAAACGGGCTGTCCGAGCGATGGGAATAGACGAGCAGATGGGTGTCCACCGCAATCATGCGCCGCGCCCTTGGTAAATCTCATCGCGGATTCGATCCCAGTTCCAATCCTTGAACTCGTCCGTTGGCCCGCCGCCGCCAAAGGTGACCAGCGGTGGAAGTTTCTTGGGGCGATTGAGGTGTTTTCCCGAGAGGACCAGACGCAGTCCGGCCTCCGTCAATGCGCGGAAGGAAGTCTTCTCCTTTCGGGCGAGGCGCTGCGCCCGCTCAAAGAGGTCGTCGGCGATTTCAATAGTCGTCTTCATAATATGGCGATCCATATTCGTATGGGTGGCCACCCATATCAAGTGGCTTTTCCGCACAGCGAATTGATTTTCATCCGCACCGCATCATCCATCTTGATGAGCCGCGGCCAGGGGCGTTTGAAACCTACGCCGGGGAGTTTCTTCGCCGCGTCGATCCCGAGTTTGGCGCCGATGCCCATTTCGCTGGTGTCGTGAACGAGCACGTCGGCCGGGCCTTTCGTGAGGATGTTTTTGTGTTCGTTTAACAGTGTTCAGCAGAGGCGCGCGAAGCCGTCCGCACTCCACGCTTCGGTGCCAACGCCGTGGTGGACGAAGAAGAGGCCGGCGGGATCGTACTTCTTTTTCACAGCCGCCAGCCTCGGATAGTTCGATCCCCAGAACGATTGCTGCCAGGAGCGCTCGAAGAAATCGCTTTCCGATACGTAGGAACCGGGGTTGCGTGTCGCTTTGAGCAATTCATCCATCGCGTTGTTGATGGCTCGGGCATGTCGGCGGGCGATTGTCAGATCGGGTCCATCGCCAGGAATTCCTGGAAACACGGCAGGGCCGCCCGTGGCGATGATCGCCAGTGCAAAAGCGTTCAGCACAGCGGGGTTCATTGCCGTGTTTCTGGCCGCCGCCAACTCGTCTGCCGGGGCTCCGGCGAGCCCTTTGTTGAAATGCAGCGACACGGACCAATGACGGCTGCTCGCAAACAGCGCCTCCGCAAGTTTGCCCTGCTGATTCTTCTTCAGCAGTGAGGCGGGCAGCCAGGCAGAGCGTAATCCGTGCAGAAAGTTGCCGACCTGGTCACGATCTCCGATCCAAAATGTATTGCCCTCCGGAGCGCCGGGGCGGTCGTCGGTGACAATGAATTGAGGATGATTCTTCTTCATGTATGCGGCATCCCAAAAATGTCGGGCCGGAATATCTAGAAACATTAGCGGCGACTCGATCGCGAAATCTTCCGGCGACTTCGTCACCCAGTCCATGAAGGGTCGCCAAACACTCTCCGCCTGCTGGCGGTCCACCCCCTGGAACACCATCGAAATCTTGATACTGTTGGCGGGCTCAAAGGCAATCTGCTCGCCCCAATGACGGTTGAATAATTGTTCCTGGTAGAAGCTGACGATGCGAGCCGTCAAGCGGTGGAACGCGGCATCCGACCTGGCCTTGATCGTCCCGAAAACTCCGCCAAAGTAATCAGGAAGCTCCCGGGTTCTAAGCGTCAACTTCGTGACCACGCCCAGACTGCCCCCTCCGCCACCTTTGATGCCCCAGAACAAGTCCGGATTCACGCAGGCATTCGCGATACGTGCCTTTCCATCGGCAGTCACGATCTCCGCTTCCAGCAGCGCCGCGGCAGCCGTTCCATAGTTTTTCGAGAAGCTGCCGAATCCACCGCTTTGCACGAGTCCTGCGACGCCGACGGTCGTACAGCCGCCGCCCTGAACGTAACGACCGGCCCTGGTCGTCACCGCATCGTAGGCTTGCATCCATATCGCGCCCGCTCCGACGGTGACCGCCGGCTGCGGCCTTTTCTTGCCCGCGCAACCCTGCGCAACAAACGCGTCGTGCAGAACGATGCTGTTCATTGCCCGCGTCCAGATGAGCAGTGAATCGACTGAACTTGAGGTGCCCTTGTAACTGTGACCACCCCCTTTGACGACCAGACGCAGGTTGTGATCGCGGGCAAAATTGACAGCCGCGACGACGTCTTCAGTCTTGGTGGCCGCAACCGCATAGACGCTTGGCGCGGACATCCACGCATCCACCCAGCCGGAGGTCTGCGTCAGACCGGGTTGGTCGCCGATGTAATAGGGATTCTTCAATCGCTTGAGAATTTCCTGGCACGACGCGCCGTTCGGCTCCTTCTGACACGCAGCCAACGGCGACTCCACCTTGATCAAACGTCCCTCGACGGTTTGCCTCAAGTTGTTCCAATCCACCTCGGAGGGCCACGACGGGTCGCCGGGACGCACGCGTCGAGCGGGAGCACTCGGGGCTGCGCCTTTGGCGGAACTCGTCAGCGCCTGTGAAGCAGCAATGGGGAGCAGGGAGATTGCTGCGGTGCTTTTCAGGAAGCGTCTTCGATTCATAGGAGCGAACTCGGACCTTGTTCCGACGGATCACAAATCTCAAGCCTGTGTTCTCAGCTACATCCATCTCGACCTTCCCGGAGAGCGCAACGGCGATGAGCTTTCTTGCGCAAGCGGCCGGGGGCATCGTCGGGCTGGGATTCGCTATGGCTTCAGTCGCAATGCGCGGAATCCTTTCAGGGTGCGCCGCAACAACGGAGTGAAAAGTCCAGGCCACAGCCTGTTAAGGCGCCAGGCCACGGACGCCGAAAATGGGAAGACTATGATGTCCTTGTTGCGCGCCGTTCCACGGAGAATCGCGTTGGCGGCCTGAGCCGGAGTGAGCATCCAGCGCTGCCAGGGCAGCCAGGCCAGGTAGTCTTCCTTGCGCACGTTCCAGTAAATGTTCCGCTCTGCGATCTGTGTTCGCACCATGCCGGGGCAGGCAACGTGCACTTTCACGCCCAGCTCTGCGGCTTCAACCCTCAGCGCCTGGGAAAAGCCCACGATGGCCCATTTCGTCGTGCTATACGCGGAAATCATCGGCGTGGGCATCAAACCTGTGAGGGAGGAAACGTTTACGATGTGGCCGAATCCTTGGTCCAACATGACGCGATACGCCGCCATCGTCCCGTGGACCACTCCGAAGAGGTTCACCTCCACGACGCGGCGGAAATCTTTCAAATTGCCGTCACGCAGTTCGCCCACGGCGGCTACCGCGGCATTGTTGAACATGAAATCGAGGCGGCCAAGTCTCGCGACGGTGTCGCCTACGAGTTTCTCAACTTGCGCCGCATTCGAAACGTCGACCTGTGCGGCCTCGGCCCGCTCGCCACGCTGTCGAATCGATGCAGCCGCTTGTTCTGCTGCGTGACCTTCAATGTCGGCGATGACGACGCACGCCCCGGCGGCTGCGAGCTGTTCAGCGAGGGCGCGCCCGATGCCCGACGCCCCGCCGGTCACGATGGCAATGCGGTTGTGCAACGCTAACTGCTCCCCGTCGCAGCCGGCGGAGCGGATGGAGGAGGATGAGGAGGATCGACGGCCAGCTTCAGCCCATGCGGCACGAAGAGTTTGAAATCCGACTCGTTGACTGTTGCGACTTCCGCCTGCGCCAGAATCGCTGTTGCCGCAATCAAACAGTCGAAGCGCGAACCGCGCCGCCGTCCGGTCTTGTTAAACAACACGGCTGCCAGCACCGCAGTCGCCTTGTCGAACGGCACGACCCGCGCCTCAATGACGGATTCCACCAGTGCGATTTCCTGGGGCTGCACCGGACCGTTCAGAAACTCCGTCCACGCGAGCGCGCTCACCGCCAGCGACTCTCCCGCCGCGAGCCATGGGTCAACACGTTGCGCCTGCGGCGAACCTGCCACCGCCAGACCGATGAGGTAATTCGTGTCGAGATGAATCATTGACCGTTGCGCCTGCGGTCCGTCAGCCGCTCGGCGCGCACTTCGCGAAGGTAATCTTCAGCTTGGGCGGCGGTGAGTCGTGGCTGGGATTGCAGCCGGCGGAGCGCCTCGCGCGCTGTCAGCCGTTCAGATACGGGTGACTCCGGCGGCACTGGAAGCGGCTGCAACAGCACCACACACGCTCCCTCGTGAATGGCGATTTGCTCCCCGCCCATCGCCCGCCGCAACCAGCGGCTCAGGTTTTGGCTGGCTTCTTGCACGGTCAAAGTTTTCATGGTCGAAGAATACTTCATCGTTCAACGCGCAACAAGCCTGCAAATCCCGTTGACGCTGCGTGATGGCGGTAACGTGGAAGACAGGATACGGCTCGGGCAGGGTATAGTAGCCGGTGTGATCGCCGAACGGGCCTTCGTCGCGCAACGGCTCGCGCGGGTCAACGTAGCCTTCGATGACGAGATCCGCGTTGGGCAAAACGGTTTTCAATTCGGTTACAATGTTTTCAAGACTCCGCGGACTGACGCAAAAGAGCGAGCCGACAAAGACCTTCCAACCCGCGTGAAAATGTGCTAAAGGAAGACCAACCTAATCCACCTATTAAAATCTCGCCTGGGCGTGAAAGATTTCCCGCGCGCGCGCGAACTCAGGGCTGACTTGAATTATGAAGTACTGCGATGCCTCCCCTCGGGCCAGCGGCTGCCGCGCGCTGGCGTTTGCTTTTCTCGCGCTCGCAACTGG
>CAZZAQ010000347.1:0-5676 GCA_964652165.1 uncultured Bifidobacterium sp. | reverse complement strand
CCCGGCTCAGCGCGTACAAAACGGATGGCGGGTTCGTATCGGCGATGTAGTTCAGCACGGCGACGCGGCTGGTGGCGGTTCCCAGGCTGTTGGAGAGCACCGCGAAGTAGTTTCCTGCATCGGCGGCGCCGACGGCGGCGATCGTCAGCGTGGGACCGTTGGCGCCCTGAACGATGGCACCATTGTGGAACCAACGAAAATCCGGCGCTGGAATACCCGAGCCCACGACGGAGAAGGTCGTCGGCTGGCCCTGGTTGACCGTGCGATCGGCGGGTTCGGTGGGGTCCAGAATTGCCGGCGCCAGGGTGCCCGTGGCCACCATGTGGAGGCCGAATACGACGTCGGAACTGTTTGCGTTGTGCTGGTGGACTTCGACGGCGATGACGTTGGTGCCGAGGACGAGCTTGGTGGGGTCGTTCGTAAAAAGCAGGGGCAGCCCCTCGGGCGTGGCAAGCTGCGCCTTGGTATCGAAGAGCACCGGGTCATTTGTCAGGCGGGTTCGAGCGACTTCAGTCCCATTCACATAAATGACGGCGCCGTCGTCAGCGTACACTGTGACTTCGACGATGTTGCTGGCGGGATCCTGCGGGAGGAGGAACCGAGTCCGGAAGTAATAGGTGATTCGGCCGGCGCCCAGGACCATCGGAGTATGGATCGGGGCCGGGTAGAGCGAGGGGAACGGCTGAGTGGTATCGACTCCGAACAGGCCGGTTCCAGTGGACCAACCTGAATTGGTCTCCGCGGGATAACTGGCCGCCCTCCACGCGGTGCCAAGATTGGCCCCGGAGTCGTTGAAACGCCAGACGGTGTTGGTAATGTCAATCAGCGTGAGTTGGTTCTGTGCCGGCGCGCGCGAGGGCAAGGCCAGGCCAGCCAAAGCCATTAGCAATGGAATCAGGAGCAGCCCGGTGAGCGGCTGCCGTGGAACATGGGAGCAAGGTGTTTTCACGGTCTGCGACAAGCTAATCACACTCGCCGCGGCAATGCAATCCAGTCCAACACGAAGAGAATGGACTGTTTGCGTAGCTGCGACCGTGAGGTCGCGGGCTGGATTCTCATGCAAGAGTCTCAGTGGCCGCCGCTCCTCTGTGGTTCAAAAGACTTCTCATCCGAATTGAACCACAGAGATGCGGCGGACACTGAGCTTCTGCTCAAGCAGGAACGAAATCGATGCCGTCGCCCAACGTCCAGCGTCCCCGGCCCGCGACCTCACGGTCGCAGCTACGCTAATGACATGCCGACCCTGTGGTCGCAGGTAGAAACTCAAAATGTTGATACATAGCACCTTAAGGAACTTCAGCTCCCTCGTGGTTCCCTTCCTTTTACCAAGGCGTACGCGGCACATGGAGGCCAAGGCAAAAAATCCTAAACATTTCCTGTAAGACTTCGGCTCGAGTCTCCGTATGGACTCATAGTATGACGAAAATCAAGAATTACGCAGGACGCGGAGACCTTGGACGCAGTGCCTTCATTTCGATGGGGCTGCTACTGGCCGGGGTCGCATTGGCAGGAACGCTCCACGCCGGGCCACTCCAACATTTCGATGTGCTGGTGGCCGATTCGCAGGCCACTGTCTATCGGGTTGACCCTCGGACGGGCGAACGGACCATCATCGCTCAAGGTGGGAAACTGGATCGGCCCTACGACCTCGCCCGAAAGCGCGACGGGACCATCGTTGTTTCGGACACGGGCACACTCCGGATCGTGCAGTTGAATCCCTCCACGCAAGAGCAGACTGTCATCGCGGAAGGCGGTGAACTCGGCGTGCCGTTCGGAATCGACGTGGACCAGCAGAATCGCATCTATGTGGCCAACAGTAGCGCCATCGTGCGCGTCAACCCCGAGACGCGGCTCGTGGAAACCATCGCCAAAGGCGGGCTGCTGCAAGTCCCGCTGGACGTGGCCGCAGCCCCCGATGGCAGCCTTTACGTGGCCGATGCGGTGGCTGGAATTGTCCGAGTCGATCCGGCCACGCAGGAACAAACGCTGATAGCCAAGGGGGATATGCTCCACATGCCGATTGGCATTGCACTTGATGGAAACCGCTCGGCGTATGTAGCGGACGCAGGCGGCCAGTGCATCGTGTCGGTCGATTTGCGGGATGGGAGCCAGAAGCTCGTGTCGATGGCGGGCCTGTTGACCACGCCCGTGGGCATCGCCGTGGGTCCCGGGGGCACCCTGCTGGTCAGCGACCCGGATGCGTTCGATTTGGACGGAGGTATTTTGGCCATAAGCCCTGATGGCACCCAAAGCCCGATCACTCGCGGCTTTGGGGACCTGGTGAACGCGAGAGGAATCGCGATCGTGCCGGCTTTGAAGGCCCGTTAGCCCGGATATCTCACAGTTGCTTCGAGTGCCGAATCGCCGCTTTCATTAACACCCCGCTTTAGCGGGGTGTATGCGCGTCGGAGGTGGCCGAGACCATTTCACCCGGATAGTTCATACCGCGCATGAAACGCCCGCAGCTTGTAGCCGCCGACGTAAGGAGGCGGACTCGTTCGCCCACCCAGTCCGTCCGCCTCCTCACGTCGGCGGCTACAGGCTGCGGGCAATTCACCGGCTAAAAACCCGCATCAGCGCGGACAATTCGTCCTCGACATCCTTTTTCGTCGGCGTGTCCAGGGTTTCGGCGATTTCCTTGCGCAATAGCTCGCGATACCGTTTTTTCATGCGATGAAACGCCGTGTCCAGCGCCGTCGCGGTCATGCCGAGCCGCTGAGCCGCTTCCGCGCGGGAGCAGATTGGGTCGTTGCCGGGCAGGAAGGAGTGAAGGTGGTTGAACAGCCCGGTCATTCCGGAGGTGTCGTGCTCGGCTTTGAGGCGGGCCATGGCCAGATCCATGACTTTGCGCGCCCAGACGCGCTGGAAGATTTTTTCCGGGTCAAGCTTGTCCGCCGGCTCGTGACGGTATCGGTGCTCGCCCTGTTCGGCGTCGATTTCGAGCAGGCCGCCGCCGCGCTCCGGAGCGGGCGTGCCGCGCCAGTCGTCCACCAGGAAGTTCTTGATGGAGCGCTGGAGGAAGAACCGGAACCGGCCCTTCTCAGGCTCGGCGTGTCGCAGCCGGTTATTCTCGAGCAGGTGCATGAAAAACTTCTGGGTCAGATCTTCGGCGTCATGCGGGTTTTTCCCGGTGCGGCGAATGAAGGCATAGATGGGTTCCCAATAGGCGCGGCACAGCGATTCCAGCGCCTGGTGAACCTGCGGCGAGGCAGGATTGGCGGCGCCCTTGACCATGAGCCACATGGTGTCCGGAAACGCGGCGTTGCCGTGGCTTCTGGAACGCGTGTCCTGGAGTGAACGTGACATATTGAGTGCGTCCGTGCGCCCTATTGACTCGCGAATCGGCTCCTGCTGCAAGTTCAAACCGGCGATCTTCGACTCGCCAACGGCCGCATCGTCGCGGAGCGACGAACCGACGGTAGCCGTGGGCTTCAGCCCACGGTGCGGCGAACGAGCGGGTCCGCGTCGCGTAGCGACGCCTGAACTGGGGCAGCGCTGCCCGGTTTTCAAGCGTCGCTACGCGACGCGGACCGTCCTGCGCCCGAACCGTGGGCTGAAGCCCACGGCTACTTTCATGGCCTCGCGACGCGAAGCCAATCAGCCTCTGACTTTTGCCTGAGCTTTCCTCAATTCCCGCTCCCGCAGCCAGGCGAAGATCACCGGAGTCACGATCAGGATGTGGATCAAACTGCTCACCATGCCGCCGATGACGGGCGTGGCCAGGGGCTTCATCACCTCGGCGCCGGCGCGCGCGCTCCACATGATCGGCAGCAGGCTGGCGACGATGGTGGCCACGGTCATCACCTTCGGCCGCAGCCGCAAGCGGGCGCCGTCCTTCACGGCCTGGAGGAGATCGTCGCGATTGAAGAGGGCGCCGCGTTCGGCCTGCTTTTTCTTGAGCATTTCCTCGAGGTACACGACCATCACGATGCCTGTCTGGATCGCCGTGCCGAACAGCGCGATGTAGCCCACGCCGACGGCGGCGCTGAAATTGTAGTCGAGCAGGCGCTGGAGGAACACGCCGCCCGTGAGGGCGAACGGCACCGCCAGGATGACGTGCGCGGCTTCCTTCAGCGATCCGTAGACCACGAAGAGCAGCAGGAAGATGATCAAGAGGACCCCGGGGACGATGAGATACATCGTCCGCCAGAAGCGAAGCTGGTTTTCGTACTCGCCGCTGTACTCGATGGTCATGCCCTTGGGAAGCCCGGGAACGATCTCCTGGTTGACGCGCCGTTTGACTTGGTTGACGAAGCCTCCGAGGTCACGTCCCTGCACGTTGGCCTGGACGTAAACGCGCAGGCGTCCGTTCTCGCTGGCGATTTCGCTGGGGCCGGTGTTGCGGCGGATTTTCGCGAGTTGGCCGAGCGGGATAAACTTGCCCGACGGCGTGGCGACCAGAATGTCGCCGAGGCGCTCGAGGTCAACGCGTTCTTCGCGGGCCAGCCGCACCTGGATGGGGAACCGCGCGCGCCCCTCGATGGTCGTCGTGAGGTTCCTGCCCCCGAGACCGGCCTCGACGATTTCGAGCAGTTCCTGCGCGCGCACGCCAAATCGAGCCATTGCCGGGCGGTCCACCTCGATTTCGAGATACGGCTTGCCCTGCACGCGGCTGGGCGAGACGCCCGTCGCGCCGGGCACGCTCTGCAGGATGCGCTCGACCTCGAAGGCCTTTTTCTGCAACGCGTCGAGGTCGTCACCGAGGATCTTCACGCCGAGTTGGGCGCGAATGCCCGTGCTGAGCATCAGGATGCGGTTCTCGATCGGCTGGAGGAAACCCGGAATGTAGCCGGGCACATTGGAGAGCTTCTCCATCAACTCGGCCTTGAGCATCGCGGGCGTCATGCCGGCGCGCCACTCGGGATTGCGTACGACAGTCGGCCACGGGATGAAGCCGAGCAGAAGTTTGTTCGTGGAGAGGTACTCGGGCTTGAGGATAATTGTAGTCTCGATCATCTCGACCGGCGCCGGATCGGTGGCGGTTTCGGCCCGACCGAGCTTGCCGGCGACGCTGGCAACCTCGGGGACTGCGCGCATGGCTTTGTCCTGCCAGCTCATGATGCGCTTGACCTCGGTGAGCGACGTGCTCGGCAGAAGCACCGGCATGAAGAGGAACGAGCCTTCGTTGAGCGGAGGCATGAATTCGCTGCCCATGCCGCCAAACAAGACCCCGAGCTTTGGGTTCTGGCCGTCGAGTTTGGCGAGCCACGGTCGGGGCAGGCCGGTGATGAGCACGACCGCAAAGGCCAGCAGCAGCGCGGCGCCGGCCAGGACGGTCTTTCGCCGGCGCAAGGCCCAGGCGAGGACCGGATCGTAAATGGCCAGCAGCATGCGCATGACCCAGTTGCGGTCTTCTGCGTGGAACGGCCCGCGCACGAGCAGGGAGGCGAGCACGGGAACAATCGTCACGGCGAGCAGCGTCGAGCCGATCATGGCGAACGTCTTCGTGAAGGCGAGGGGATGGAACAGCTTTCCGCTCTGGCCGCTGAGGGCGAAGACAGGGAGGAACGCCAGAATGATGATGGCCATCGCGAAAAAGATCGGCCGGCCGACCTGCTTCGAGGCATCGAAGACGACCTGCCACGTTTCGGCAAGCGAGAGGCGGACGGGCGGCTTGCCCCCCTCTCCCCCTCCGAGGGGGAAAGGGCCGGGGGGAGGGGGCCCGGTCGCCGCCCC
>CAZZAQ010000346.1:5057-5709 GCA_964652165.1 uncultured Bifidobacterium sp. | reverse complement strand
GGTAGGCGCCGACGAGGGAAAGGAAGCGCGGCCGCTTAATGCCGCGGGCGCGCCGGGCAAACTCGTAAGCCAGCTTGAGGGCGACTTCCATCGCCGTGGCGCCGTCGTCGGAGAAGAAGACTTTGGTCAGTTGCCGATTGCCAACTGGCGATTGCCGGTTCGCCGAAGCCGCAAGGCGGCGTGCCGAATTGGCCAATGGCAACTGGCCATTGGCAATTCCGACAAGCTTCTCGGCGAGTAGCGACGCCGGCTCGTTGGCCAGCCCCAAGGCCGAGCTGTGAGCAATCTTGCGAAGCTGTCGCGTGATGGCGGCGTTGAGCTTCGGGTGGTTGTGGCCGTGCAGGTTCGTCCAGATGGACGAATTGGCGTCCAGATACTCGCGGCCGCGCGCGTCCCGAAGCAGGGCGCCGCAGCCGGAGACGATGACAATCGGCTCGCGCCGGAGCCAATCGCGCATCTGCGTGAACGGGTGCCAGACGTGGGCATGATCGAGGCGGGCGAGCCTGCTCACTGCGGATTTCAGATTTGAGATCTCAGATTTCAGAATTCGGATTTCGGATTTCAAATTGCGGATTGCGGATTGCGGATGGCGCCTCCAAGCACGGCGATGTGCTCTGAAGTGTGCGCGGCGGTGACGGTGACGCGCAAGCGG
>CAZZAQ010000346.1:0-5047 GCA_964652165.1 uncultured Bifidobacterium sp. | reverse complement strand
TAACGAATCGCCGGGATGCAAACGCCGCGCTCGCGCAGGCCGGCGGCCAGCTCGACGGCCTTGCGCTCGTCGCCGACGTGGAGCGGGAGGATCGCGCTTTGCACCGGCGGCAGGGAGCAGCCGGCGCGGATGAGTTCGTTCTTGAGTTCATCGACCCGCTGCCAGAGGCGCGTGCGGAGTGTTTCGCCTTCGGCCGACTGGATCAGCCGGATGGCAGCCGTCGCAGCCGCCGCGGCGGCTGGGACCGGCGCGGTGCTGAAGATGAAGCTGCGGGCCCGGTTGACAAGCAGTTCGACGAGCCGTCGGGAGCCTGCGATGAATCCGCCCGCGGCGCCCAGGGCCTTGCCCAGAGTGCCCATCTGAATTTCGACGTGGCCGGCCAGCCCCTGCGCTTCGGCAAGCCCGCGGCGGTGTTCGCCGAAAAGGCCAGTGGCGTGCGCTTCGTCGAGCATGAGCCAGGCGCCGTACTGTTCCTTGAGCTCGATGATTTCGCGCAGCGGGGCCAGATCGCCGTCCATGCTGAACACGCTTTCGGTGACGATGAGAAGGCGCGTGTTGCGTGTTGCGTGTTGCGTGCCGGCCTTGCGGGACCTCGCCCATTTTAGAATCCTTTCCAGGGAGGCGGGGTCGTTGTGCCGGAAAAGGCGGAGTTTGGCGCCGGAAAGCCGCGCGGCGTCGACGATCGATGCATGGACGAGCTTGTCGAGGATGAGGATGTCGTCCTTGCCGACGAGCGCGGGGATCGTGCCGACGGCGGTGGAATAGCCGGACGAAAAGGCGAGGGCAGCTTCGGTCGCCTTGAACTCAGCGAGGGCTGACTCCAGTTCGTGATGGGGCGCCAGCGAGCCGCAGATGAGCCGCGAGGCGCCGGCGCCGGCGCCAAAGTCGCCCACGGCGCGCCTCGCGGCTTCCTGGAGGGCTGGATGAGTGGCGAGGCCCAGGTAGTCGTTCGACGAAAAGTTCAGGAGCGGCCGGCCGTCGATGACAAGCTGTGGGCCTTGCGGCGAATCGACCCGGCGCAAGGCGCGGTGGAGCCCCTGGTCGCGGAGTTCGGCCAGTTCAAAATCGAGCTGATGATCGAATGAATTATCCAGGCTAGACATCCCCGAGCAGCGGGTTTTCCATGAATCCGTAACAAATCATGTGGCAGATGCCCATCTGCGCGTCTTCAACGCGGCCGTAGTGCTTGGAGTCGATGGCGATGACGATTTCGGCAATTTTGGCCAGCTTGCCGCGTTTGCCACCGACCAGCGCGATGGTCTTCAGTTCATTGGCCTTGGCCCAGGCCAAGGCGCGGACGAGGTTGGGCGAGCTGCCGCTGACGCTCAAGGCCATCGCAATGTCGCCAGACTGCCCGTAGTTCATGAGCTGCCGGACGAAGACGTCCTCATACGAATAATCATTCCCGAGCGCGGTCAGCCAGCTCACGTTGTCGTTCAGCGACGAAATGCGAAAGCGCCGGCCGAGTTTGTCCGAGGCGCCCTTGCCGAGGTCCGTCGCAAAGTGCGAGGCATTGGCCGCGCTGCCGCCGTTGCCGAAGACGAAAATCTGCCGGTCCAGACGGAGCGCGTCGCGGAACTGCCCGATGATGCCCTCGACGGCCGCCACCGGGATCGAATCCAGCGCCGCCTTCTGCGCTTTCACGTAATCTCTGATCCAATCGTTCATGGACGTGTTATCGCCGAAATGCGAGGCGAGGCATAGCCAGAAAATTGCCGGCCGCGCGAGGACTTGAACCCACCCGCCGCCCTTGCCATCGTCCCCCGGAAGTCCCACACAAACCTATGAAAGCACTTCTCATCATCCTCTGCATCATCCTCCCGCCGCTGGCTGTCTACCTGCACACCAGGCAGGGCAAGACGACGCTGCTCAACGTGGTGCTGACGTTGCTGTGCGGCCTGCCCGGCATGATCCACGCGCTCATAGTCGTGCTCAAACCGCCTCAATCCGGGCCGCCTCAAGCCGGGCCACAACAAGCCGGTCCGCCGGCTGCGTAGTCTGCCTGTCGCCGTTCGTTTCGCGAGAAGCCGGCCGCGCAGGTTACAAAGCGCTTATCCTGCCGTTCGTCGCACCGTTCGTTGCCATGAAGTTCAACTATAGACCGCTCGCTCTGGTCGCGACCATCGCGCTCGTCACGAGCGATGCGATGCGCGTGGCCTTCGCACAAGCACCCGCCTCGATTGCCCCCGTATTCAAAGCCGGTTTTGCCGAGCGCGACGTCACGCCCGAGGTTGGCATGGAGATGATGGGCAACTACGGCAAGCAATACGGCCAAAGCATCCACGACCCTTGCAAAGTGCGCGCGGCGGTGTTCGACGACGGGACGAATCGGGTGGCGCTGGTCGGGCTGGACTCGCTGATCATTCAGCGTGAATCCGTCCTGCGCGTTCGCAATGCCGTCAGCGATCGATGTGGCATCCCTGGCGGCCACGTGCTGCTCGGGGCATCGCACTCGCACTCTTCCGGGCCAGTCGGATGGGTGATGCCCGGCCAGTTCGATCACGCCTCGGCGCTCGTTCAGGAGCTCGCTTACGAAAAGTCTCCTTGCGCGAACCCAGGTTATCTCCGCCGTTTCGAGCAGGGCATCCTTGAGGCGGTTTGCGCCGCGAACGACGCCCGCGTCGAGGCGCGCCTTTGTTTCGGCTCGGGACGCGAGGACAAGGTCTCTTTCAACCGCCGGCTCCGGATGAAGGACGGCACAACTTTCACCCATCCGGGCAAAGGCAACCCGAAGAGCTTCGAGTATGCCGGCCCGATCGATCCCGAGGTGGGCGTCATCGGCGCGTGGGATACAAACGGCGCGTTGCTGGGCGTGGTGGTCAACTTCTCCTGCCACGCCACCACCAGCCCGCCCGGCTTCAGCGCGAACTGGATTTATTACCTGGAGAAAACCATCCGCGGCGCTCTCGGCGCGCAGGCGCCGGTGGTCTTCCTCCAGGGCGCCTGCGGCGATATCACGCAAGTCGACAACCTCAGTCCCTACGCAGAAGGCAGCGGCGACGAGCAAGCCCGGCGCGTCGGAGGCAGCGTGGGCGCCGAAGCGGTGAAGCTCCTGCTCCGCACGCCGCGCGGTCACGGCGGCGCCGTCGAGTCGCGCTCGAAAGTCTGGAGGAGCCAGCGGCGCATTCCAACGGCGGGGCGCGTGAAGCGGTCTCTCGAACTCGTCCAGAGGCCCGAGAAGGAAGTCGGCCACACCGAATGGATTTTCGCGAAGGAGATTGTGCTGCTCGACGCGCTCATCGCCAAATGGCCCGAGGAGGAGGTCGAGGTCCAAACCCTCCAGATCGGCCCCGCCGTTTTCATCTCGAATCCGGCCGAATATTTTGTCGAGTACGGCCTGGAACTCAAACGGCGCAGCAATTTCAAGCTGACCTGGATTGTTGAATTGGCCAACGGTTGCGTGGGCTACGTTCCGACCGAGGAGGCCTTCGGACCCAAGGGCGGCGGCTACGAGACGCGCCTCACCAGCTACAGCAATCTCGAGGTTGGCGCCGGGCGGAAGTTCCTCGAAGCCGGCTTAGCGCTGGCCAGGCTACTGACTCCCGGCAAACTTCCTGAGCCACCCCGCGCCCCGCCGTGGTCCGCGCCGTGGAGCTACGGCAACGTGCCGCCCGAGACAAAGTAGAATCTGCCGAACAATTGATTGCCTGCCGCCGGTTCGATGGCTAGTGTAGGCGCAGATCAGACCTTTGCCAAATCCATGAACTATTACATGGCCCGCGACGGTACGACCTACGGTCCGTATCCACAGGAATCATTTCCCACCATGCTCGCGGCGGGGCAGGTCGTGCCCGAGGACCTTGTGTGCCCGGAAGGCGGCGCCGATTGGGTGCCGCTGAGTTCCATACCGGGATTGAGTGGAGCGGCTTCGCCCGCCCCGGCCATGCCGGCGGCGGCCGCGGCGCCTACCTTGCCCCGGCTGAGGATGAGCACGTCCACTTCCGCCTCTGCCTCCCATCCGGCCACGACGCCGGCCGCGACCACACCGACTTCCCCGCGGCAGACCTTTCCGCAACAGCAAAAGACCGGTACGATGGGAAAGCTGGCCGGTGCCTGGGGCCTCCTGAGGATCGCCGGCTACGGCGTCGCCGCGCTCGTCGTGGTCGGTATCTTGATTGCCGGGTTCTTCGCTGCGCAGAGGGACATGAAGGAAATTGCCAAGCTCCATTCGGAGGCGGGCTGGAGCGCCTTTGACGCCGCGAACAGCCGGATCAATTCAGAAAGCGCAAACGAGGGCTACGGCAACACCGGCGAGGCGGGGCGCCTGGCCAAGGAGCTGGCCGCCGGATTGGAGGCCGTGCAGCGGGAGAATTTCAAGATCGAGAGTCGGCCCCGCTACCGCGGGCGCAGCAAACTCGGCCGCATCGCGTCCGCCGTCAGCTCCGCCACCGCGGGCACGGGGCATTTCCAAACCTTCGTCGAAATGCGCGACGACCGGGTGATCGTGTTGGTGCACGTCCCGGAGTTCTCCCGCTACAAGGGCGAAGCGAAGGAATCGATGTTGGAATTGTGCTGGTCAGCGGCCAATGCGGTCGTGGCGGAGAATTCGAAGGTCGAGTCGCCGAAACCACCTCCACCCGCGCGAACCACCACGACCCGTCCGCCCGCCGGCCGGACTCCGGCGGCGCCCGCCGCCCCGCCGGCCACACCCGAGCCGAAGGTCAAGGACCTGACGCTGGTCGTGGGGGTGCGTGGGAAGAGCGCCTACGAAGCCGTCTATGTTTCCAAGCTCAACGCCAACGACGAAGCAGACGCCCCCACGCCAATTCGGAAGAACGTGCCGGGCCATCAGACCCTGGTGAAATGGTTCGGAACGGACAAACCCGAGTCGGTCGCGGCTGGACCGTGATTCGCCTGACTCGCAGAACCTCACTTCACTTCAATCGCGACTCAAACTGAAGCGCCTTCTCCCGGCGTCACCGGCTGTGGACCGGGATTGTGCGCCATCCCACTGCGCGGCATCGACCAAATGCTCCGGGCCGAGCCGAGCTCGGGGCGCATCTTGACACTGCTATGGCTTGGACGGTAGGGACGGCGCGCTGCGCCG
>CAZZAQ010000345.1:0-5716 GCA_964652165.1 uncultured Bifidobacterium sp. | reverse complement strand
TAGTGCAGTTGGAACACAATCCTGGCACCCCCTTTCAACAGGCGTCCGGTGCCTTTGGGCAACAGGTCGGGTCCCATGCCCGGCGCGTAACCCGTGAGCGACTTCCCATTCCGGGTCCGATCTTCGCCCGGCATGATGGTGGTGGCGATGATGTGGTGCAGCACCCGCGTGTTGCCTGGAACAATCTCGGTCGCGCGCAGCCAGACGTCCTCCGTGTTGGGCGCATCGACCGTGACGTAGCGGTAGTCGAACACGCCCTCCGCGGCGACAGATTGCTCGGGAATCTCCACAACGAAGTCCGGCTTCCCCTGTTTCCACTCGGGCAATTCCGGCTGATAACCGGCCAGCGGGTCCTCCCCCGTGCCGCGCGGCATGCCGGCGTCAATCCACTGGACGAGCGTGCGCGTCTGTTCCGGCGAGAGGGAGAAATCGTTGCCGAACGTGCCGACGTGCGGATCGGCCTGCCAGGGCGGCATCCGGCGCGTAACCAGCACTTCGCGAATCATGTCTGACCAGCCGCGGATTTTCTCGTAACTCGACATGGCGAAGGGGCCAATGCCGCCGCGCATGTGGCACTGGACGCAGTTCGCCTTGAGCATGGGCGCGATGGTGTCGGAGTAGGAGACCGAACCGGACTTCGCATAGGTGACGACGCAGCCCGGAGCGGAGGTGACTTCGGTTTTGATCGGCCCTCCGGCAAGCAGTGCGTCGAGGGCGTCTTTGAGATACTCGCGCTGGGCCTTCGGTTTCTCCGTCTCGTAACTCAACCGGTCGTCAATGGCGCCGCGATAGCGAATCCGCCAGGTGTTCGGCTCGATGACGATGGCCTCGGCGGTGCGCACGATCTTCAGCCCCCGAGCGACGAGTTGCGTTTCGTCCATGAGCACGGGCAGGTCGATGCCGAACTCGGCGGCTTCCCTGGCCACTTCCTCGCGCTTGTCCTGCGGATTGGAGTTGAGCATCCAGAAGATGACTCCGTTCGTGGCGTAAGCGTCGCGCAGGCGTTTCAGTTCGGGAACGCGCTTGCGGACGAGCGGACAGCCATTGCCCTGGACGAATAACACGATGGCCCGGGCCGCCGGGTCTTTCGCGTAGTAATAGAGGTGCCGAAAGGTGCCTTGGTGATCGAGCAAGGCGAAGTCACTGACCGCGTCGGCGGACTTCGGGCGACTCGGCGTGGTTTCAGCGCGCGCGCCGCCAAGGCAAGGCGACACTGCGATCGCCGCGGCCAGCGCCAACCACGGCCGGCTGGATGAGGTCGGATTCATGGGTGTAGATATCGCAGGAAGCGTGAATTTTGGAAAGCGAGTTGTCACTTGTTCATCGGCCGTGGAGTATCCGCGCACTGCTCCCAGCGGACTCCCTCTCCCCCGCTCCGAGCGGGGGAGAGGGTCGGGGAGAGGGGGTGCTCGTGTTTACGGAGAGCAGTTTTCCGAACCGAAAGTCCCTCCTCTCCCCGGCCCTCTCCTCCCTCGGAGGGAGGAGAGGGAGTTCATCGTTCGCGATCCGAGGGCAGTGCCCGAATGGGCCCATCGGCTGCGGCATGGGCAGGCCAGGAGCCAATCAACCAGGCCATTGCCGCCAGCCAGCCGGACTGCCCCAGGTGGCGCACGGCTCTCTCTCAGGCCGCCTTCAATTGGCTGGCCCCCATACTTTGAGCAGCACCTCGTGCAGCGCCGGGTCGTGTTCCTTTAACTCGGCGCGGACGAAGGGATAGAAATCGTTCCGGTAGAGATAAGCCTCCGTTCCTTCCGCGAAGTATTCCTTGTGATCCGTCAGGCCGTAGTGCTTCACCTTCTGTCCGGTGTAGAGCAGCACGTTGGTGTAGGAGCCGGATTCCCGGGCCTTGTTGTAGGCTGCGAGAATCTCCGCATGGTCGAAGCTGAGAAACTGGTCGTGGTAGCCGTGGGCCAGTTCGTGCAGGACCACCGCCGGATGTTTGAGCATTTGCTCACGCGACAGAAGCTCGCGGGCCTGCGTGATGTGCACCTTGCGCGTCAGGCGCGGGTCGCACCCATGATCCACCAGCCAGCTGCGACTGGGATGATACTGCATCGACTTCAGCCTGGGATGGTCGTGCTCCATCCACATCTCAATGGTCTGCAACTTCGCCAGCGGCCCGGCGGGCACGAGGATTTTGATGCGCTGCAAATGATTGGCCAGCATGGCGAGCGCCTTCCCGCCCTCCTCGCGCTGCTCGCCGTCCACCAGCGCCGGCTCGACGTGAACCTTCCATCCCTCGAGTTCGCGCAGCACGGGGTCGAAGCGCACGGCGGGCGGAGTCTTCGGCTTCTCGATTGTTTGTGCGTTGTTCTCTTGAGCGGAGACGCGAGGAGCCGTGGCCCACAGGAGAGGCGCGGCCAAGCCAGCGAGCAGAAGGAGAAGTTTCATCGGCGCAGTAAATTACTTGGGCGGCGTGAAGGCAAGAATCGGCGCCTCGCAGAACGTCAGCGCGGCGAGACCGTTGGCGCCGTTGAGCAGAGTGTCCTGACTCCATGCGACCTCTTTGAGACAGGTGATCTTCAGCGCCGAGGACGCGGCCTTCAATTTCAGCGCGAGCACATTTCCGGTGACGCTACCCGAGGCGACTTTGTCCTTTTCACCATCCAAATAAAACTGCCCTGTCAGCGCATCGGTCCAGACCACCGGCTGATCAAACTCCAGGACAATCGTGTCTTTGGCGCCATCGGCGTAGAAGGCCTGCTGGAGATGGGGCGGGGTGATGGAAGCGGCGGGCACTTTGCCATACATTCGATTCGTTGAACACCGCGCTCCCGCTCGACTCGCTGGCCGCGTCGGTCTTGCCCCAATGCACTTTGATTTCTTTCCGCTCGTTGCCTTTGATGAGCGGCACCCGCACCCAAATGCTCGCCACGCCTTTCGCGACATCCCATTCCTCAATCTGATAGGGCAGCGGTGCGCCGGCGCTGGTGGAGAAACGGATGTCCTCTCCATTCGCCTTTACCTGCGTGAAATCAAACCAGTCCTTGTGCAGCCGCACGAGCAGGGGAAAGCCCTCCATTGAAGTCGATGCCGGCAGGTTGGCACCCTCGGGTGTCGTGATGATGTAAATGGAGCCGGAGTGTCGCCAGGTTCCGTAGCCGGTAGCGGTTGGCTTGTCCTGTGCCACACCGAGAAACGGGAGAAGCAGAGCGACGACGAGTAGCGTGAAGGTGGTGCATTTCATAAAGTCAATTTTCTGGAGCCAGCCACCGCGCCGCGTTCTCCACGACGCGCAACGGTTCAGCCTGCTTGAAGACGGGACCCTTGCCCACTTGCCACACGCAGCCGCTGCGGAAGTGCCCGCCCTTGTCCCAGCGCTCCTCGAAAACCACCGCGTCTGGTTTCGGCACGTGAAAGGGTTCGTCATACATCTCCGTCTGCTTCACGTCCCATTTCAGCGGCAGCCCGGCGGCAATGGGATGATCCGGAAGCAACGTCGTGACGCGGCTCGGCGCGCCGTCGCCGCGATATGCCGGGAAGATACAGCCGGGCAGCGTGAGCTTCCAGACGCCGTCCTCCTGGCGCAATGCCGGCGTGAGGGGCGCGTCGCGTCGCGGCACTTTGCCGAGCGAGTTCTGATTGAAGTATTCAAATGTTGCCGTCGCCCGCTCGGCGGCGGGAATCTGCGCGAGCGCGTCGTCCTTGGCCCGCTCCTGCATGAGCCGCACGAACGGGCGCGCCCAGTGCGCGGAGTGCAATGCGATGAAACCCAGCCGTCCCTGGCGCACGCGCGTCACCAGACGCTCGACGTTTTCGTCCGTCACCACGTGGTTTTTCTGATGACTCCACCAGATCACCACATCGGTGCCATTGAGCGTCGCTTCATCGCCGGGTACATGGTAGCTGGCCTGCGCCACGAACCACGGCGCGTTCCAGCCAATCTCCCGGCGTGAGGTGCGGTTGAGTTGCTCCAGATAGTCGCGGTAGAGATTGCCCGGCAGCGTCCGCGTGGGGTCAGCCTGGTTGGCATCGCTTTCGCCCTGATGCCAGAGCACGGCGCGGAAGCCGCGAGGGCCAAGGTGTTTCATCCGCGCGCTGAAGGTGGAAAAGATCGATCCTTTGCTCGCCCACCCGCCGTCAGGAAGTTGTTGCACATGGCCGGTGAGTGTCGGGGGATTAGGAAACTTCGCGCCCTTCGGCAGCCACGCGCGCACGCTGGTGGCGCCGACACCGCAGGCCACGCTGCCGACCGGGACGCGAAATTTCTCCGCGAGGGCATCGCCGAACGGCGGGATGAAACTGCCGCCGCCGCCGCCGCTAGCCCCGGGCTGCGGATCGTTCGCGGGCCGCCAGCGCTGGCCGTCCAAGTCCGCGACGAGTCCGGTCCTGATCTTCTGTTTTCCCTCGCCGTGATTCGCGGAGTTTGACTGTCCGGCGACGACGAACACTTCACCAATCCCGACATGCTCAACCACCGATTCGGCCAGCACGTCGGTCCCGGAAAGCGCGCGCACTTCCAGACGATGCCAGCCACCCCCCCGGCGCGTCCCAGTGTGCTTTGAAGCTCTGCCGCTTTTGATTCACGGACAGTCGCCGCCACTTCCCCGGCTGGCCGTCCACGATGAGCCGCGCTTCGACGGTCAGGGATTTCGCCGGGAAACCGGCCACCTCGCCACGGATAATCAGGGAGCCTTTCTTTTTTGAGCTTCGCTGAATGACTTGATGGTCCAGCGGTGTGAGCATGGGGATGATTGGCCCGGCCTGAGCTTTCACAAAGTTCACCACTTCCTGGTTCTGGAAAAAACCGGGCCACATGTTGTGCCCTTGACCGGGCGGGACGATCAACTGCATCGAGCCACCCAGCGCCGTGTAACGCTCTTTCACGAGACCGGAATTCGCTTCCAACGGCACGACAGTATCCAGATCACCGTGAATGGCGAAGAGCGGCACTCCCGCTCTGGCCAAGGGCGCGAGGCGATCGATTGGATTGTGCTCCTTGAGGTGCGCCTCCAATTCCTCCGGCTTCATCTCGTAAACCCCTGCGGCCTTCGCGACTCCCGGATAGCTCACGACATTGCACACGGGATAAATGCCGGCGAAGCCCGCGACTTTGTCCGGGTTGTCAGCAGCCCAAGAAAGGGTCATCAGCCCTCCGCGACTGCGCCCCAGCAACACCGGTTTCGACGAGTAGCCGCGCGCGCCCGTCATTTCCGCATGAAACGCCGTGAACAGCTTGCGCCCAGCCGGACTGCCGAAGGATTCGCTGACGTCGATGCCGGCGATGGCGATTCCCGCGTCAAGAAACTGATCGAACATCCACTGTTCCTCATTGCCGGGGAGGCCGGGCAAGGTTGGCGCATACCAGACCCAGGGCTTTGAGGTCCGGGCGGAGTTGACCTTCGCCGGGATGACGAAAGCGGTGCGCCCACCGACGAGAAACACTTCACCGGACAGGGGCAGTTCCTTGCGTGGCGCGGTCTGGATCGCAGCGTCGGGAGAGGCGCCGTGCAGCACCTGCGCGTTGATGAACACCAGGCAGGTCGTCGCCCGCTTCGAAGCCGAGCAGCAGGCGTTGGCGTTAATGGAACATCCGAACATCGCCAAAGTCCTCGATGACGGCGCGACGGATACGGGCCGTCCTTACTTCGTCATGGAGTTGGTGCGTGGGATCAAGATCACCCACTACTGCGACGAGAACAATCTTTCCACGGAGCAAAGGCTCGATCTGTTCATCAAGGTTGCCCAAGCCGTTCAGCACGCGCATCAGAAGGGC
>CAZZAQ010000344.1:0-5719 GCA_964652165.1 uncultured Bifidobacterium sp. | reverse complement strand
AGGCGCGGTCGCCTGCCCCACTTCGATCTGGTGCGTGTGCCGAGTTGCGCCCCGCGCGAACGGGTGCCCATGTTTTTCCTGTGCCCATGTTTTTCCTCGCCTGGCCAGCCTGCGGCCATTAGGCTCGGAACAACGTCTCAACCTCATTGCCGTTATGGATATCAACTTCAAATGCCCTAATTGCGGCCAGGAACTTTCCGCGGATGAATCCGGCGCCGGCTCGGCGATTCAATGTCCGGCCTGCAACGGCAATCTGGTCATCCCGGCCGCAGTGCCGGCGGCTGTCGGGCCGCCGGGTGGCAACCTCAATCCCATCGCCAGTTCCGCCGCGGCGCGCGAGCACAAGCACTTCAGCGTGCCGCAGCGGGAGAAAGCGGCCGACCCGCTCATCGCCAAGCCGTTGAAGCCGCTCGACGCCGCGGCCAAGGACGGAGTGCAAATCCGAATCAAGACACTGCGCCACTCCGACCACATCGAAGTCGGCAAGGATCACTTCGACGAACACGTGGCCAGGTTCCTCAATGAAATCGGCGAGTCCAACATCATTAAAGTCGAGCCGATCACCTACACGCACCAGGATTTGAACTCGCGCCAGTGGATCACCGACTACGCACTGATGGTGATGTACCGCGGGTAATACGGCTGGGTCGATCAAGCCGCCGGTCCGGTCTGCTCCCGTGGCGCGTCCTCGATCCGGGCGTTCTCGTGGAGGAAGTTCATCACCTTCTCGCTGATGATTAGGTGATAAACCTCCCCGAGGCGGCGATTCTTCTCCAGTTCCTGCGCATACTTCTGCGGCGCCATGTCGCTGGCTTGCGCGAGCACCGCAATCCGGGCGGTGACTTCGTGGGGTTCGGCGCGAATGCCCTCCCGGTCGGCGATTCGGCGCAGGAGGAACCCGGTCTTGATCCGGTCGCGGGCAATGTTCTGGGCCAGTGCGTAGACCTGTTCCTTTTGCGCTTCAATGGCCTCTTTGGGCACACCGCGGCGCTGGTTGTCCTCCACCAATTGATAAACCTGCTGCCGAGTTTCCTCCGCCAGCAGCGACTCCGGCAGCCCGAAATCCACGCGGGAGAGCAGCGCCGCGTTGATTTGACTGCGGATGTTGCGCTTCTGGCGCTGGTTGAATTCATTTTGAAGATCGCGCCGCACGCCGTCGCGCAATGCTTCCACACCGTCGGCGCCGAGACTTTTGGCGAACGCCTCGTCCAGCGCGGGCAGCGCCTTTTCCTTTACTTCGACGACGTCGACCTCGTATTCGCCCTTCTTGCCCGCCAACGGCGCGCTGACGGATTCCTGGGGAAAGTCCACCGTCACCGAGCGTCGGTCGCCGGCCTTGGAACCGACGAGTTGCATGGCAAACCCAGGAATGAAGGACGTTGGCTTCACTTCGATCCAGAACCCCTTTTGCTCGCCCAGGCTTTTGGCAGTCGGCGCCAGTTCGGCAAGGGGCTTGCCTTCGCACGTGCCGGTATAATTGACCACAACGATGTCCCCTTCCCTGGCCTCGCGATCGACTTTGTTGAATTTCGAGGCCTGGTCGCGCAAAATGTCGATGGCCTTGGCGACGTCTTCATCGGTCACGCCGCCCGTTTCGCGCCGGGCGGGCAGGCCGCGGTACTCGGGCAACTCGAACTCGGGCTGGATCTCCACGGTGGCCGCGAATTGCAGCGCCTGACCGCGCTCGAAATGGATTTCCTCGATGTCGGGGTAACCGAGCACATCGAGGTTCTTGTCCTTGATGCCCTGCCGATAGGCGTCGCCGATGAGTTTGCGCTTCACATCTTCGGCGATGTCCTTCTCAAATTGTTTGAGGACCATCTCCTTGGGCGCCTTGCCGGGGCGGAAGCCGGGGAGCCTGGCGTGCTTGATGAACTCCCGCGCAGTGGCCTCGAAGGCCTCTTCCACCGCCTTGACATCGATTTCGAAGCGCAAGAGCCGCTTGCACGGGGCAAGAGTTTCCACGTTCATATTCACAACGGACCTTTTGGACGACGCTGGTTCAAAATGCCGCCCCGCGACGAGTTCAGGGAACGCTTCGCGGAACAGCGAGCGAGCAACGCTAGGTAACAGTCGCGGGAGCGTCAAGCTCCTGTTGATCCTGTTGCGCAAGCCACCTCGTTGAATCTGACGCGGCTGCGTCTCCTGTTAACGGGGAGGGCCAGTGTAAGGGGTGAGAACGCGCATTGCCGCACAGACTTTGGGATGCGCCCGAGTTGCCGCCGGCCGCAGAAATTCCGTTGCGCGATCCGGCGCCAGCCCGTTTACTCGGCGCGTGAGTGACTTGTCGCCCGTCGTGACCGCCGAGCTGATGCAGGCGCGGGGTCGCGCCCAGGAGGAACTGAAAGACCGCGCCTCGGCCACAACCCGCTCGCGCTTCGGGCGGAACGTCTTCGTCCGGGCAGTCGTCGAGGTTTCCAACTTCTGCCGCGAGAACTGCGCCTATTGCGGCATGCGGCGGGACAACCGCGCGCTGGACCGCTTCCGCGCCGCCCACGACACGCTGGCCGAAGTGCTCGTTCACCAGTGCCCCGCCAGCGTGACCGACGTGAACATCCAGGGCGGTGAAGACCCGCTGGTGACGCGCCAGGTGGTGCTCCCGCTCATCCGCACGCTGCGGCGCGAGACGACGCTGGGCGTGAGCGTGTGCCTCGGCACGTTGAACCTGCCGCTGTACGACGAACTGCGCGAAGCGGGCGCGAGCACCTATATTCTGAAGTTCGAAATGGCCGATCCGAGGCTCTACGAAGCAATGGAAGCGCCAGGGACTCTGGCCGAGCGCCTCGAGCACATCCGGTTGCTGGCCCGAAACGGCTGGAGCGTCAGCTCCGGTTTCATTGTGGGGCTTCCGGGTCAAACGGCGGAGCAGAGCTTGAAGAATTTCGAGCTGGCCGCGGCGCTGCCGCTCGCCGGGTGCAGCGTCAGTCCGTTCATTCCCGGCGAAGCGACGCCGTTTGCGCGCGCGGCGACGGCGGACCTTGAAGAGACGTTAAACTCCATGGCGTTGCTGCGGCTCCTGCGCCCGGACTGGGTGATCCCCGCCGTCAGCGCGCTGAACCTGGCCGGGCCGGGCGGCGGTTACCGGCGCGGCCTGAGCATGGGCGCGAACCTGGCGACGATCAACCTGACGCCCTCCGAGCTGCGCGGAGACTACCTGCTCTACAAACGCGACCGGTTCATCATGACCGAGGAGCGGATTCTCCGGGCCATTGACGAAGAAGGACTGGTCCCGTCAAAGCGAAGTCTCGCCGACTTTTATCACGCCAGGAAGCTGAACGGCGCGGCGCGACCGCAGGCTCTGGCGCCGAGGCTTGCGTGACCCTGGTTCAACTCACCCCAGCAATTATGATGCTCAAGCCTGGCGAAAAGATTCACGTAATCCACCGGCAACTCTACGAAAGCGACGCCCGGCGGCATTTCGTCGGCATCGTCGAGGCATGCGAGGGCTCGTTGGCCAGGGTGAAGGGCTACCTGTTCGCGACGGACATCAAGTCCAACCAGTTCGTGAAACGCGATTCGCTCCGCACTCGGCTAATCCCCTTGGATGCCGCCGAAGTCATTGTCAATGTTCTGCCCGAGCAGGTCAAAGTCGAGGAAATCACCTATAAATACCGAGGGCCTGGAGACACCTTCCGCCAATGACTCACTGCGGCTTCGCGCCCAAGTACCGCGAGATGTTGCTATTCACCGTCCTGATGGTTGTGGCCGGGTGGTTCTGCGGTTGTGCGACGCCAACCGACCAGGGGACGTGGCTGGTGTCCAAACCCAACATGCAGTTTGGCGAAGCGCGGGCGTTCAATGCGCCGATCCGCATCGGTTTGCAACTGGAGCCGGGCCGGGTCGTGACTGGCGGCGCCCAGGCTTCAGTCTGCACGAGTTGCCGGTGAGGATGCCATATGGGCTCAGGGCGCTGGCGAGGTGCGGTGTGGGTCGTGACCGGGGCGCTTGGCTTGCCCTGGCTGGCCGGGGTCCACGCGGCGACTGAAGGAAGACCGCCGGGCGGATTTGCCGGGCCGACGGTTCCCCGGTTCGGGGCGGACTCAGAGATCAGTTGGAGTTCGGACATTCTGATTTGGGAGAGCGGCGCGCGTTTCGAGCACGAAGTGCCGGGGTTGCGGTGGGACGTGGCACTTGCCTACACTTCGTACAGGGAGGACTACGAGCCTTTCCGGCCGTTCGACCGGCTCCTCGGGTATGCGCAACAGTTGCGTGAGGATCGCTTTGCCGGACAGGCCACGCTGCGGCCGAAGCTGGCCGAGTCGTTCACGCTCATTCTCTCGGGCGGGGCTTACGAGGGGTTCCAGGATTACCGGCGCGTCTGGATCGATAACTACTATCGCCAGCAATACGGCAACCCGAACTTTCCGCCGATCCCTCCCGGCTACACGGAGGCCGACCCGAAAGGCTGGAATGTCGCCGCGGGGTTTCGCTGGGAGTACCGGCCCGCGGTGGGGTTCGTGGAACTGCGCGCCGGCTATAACCTGGACGTGGTGGCGCCGGGCTACGTGCTTGATACTTCCCGGCCTGTCGATCCGCTGGTCCGCGGGCAGGACCGGCTCATGACCCCGTCGCTGAAGGTTGCTTTCGAGAACGTCCTGGGCTCGCGGTGGCGACTGTTGAACGAGGTCCAGCTCAGCGACACGACGCAACGAGAGTTGCGCGTCTCGTGGCAAGGTTCGCTCAATTTCGCCCCGGCCGAGCGTTGGGTGCTCCGGTCTTACGCGGGTTACACCGCCGAGGATCCGAAATTCGAAGCCTGGTGGCTCGGCTCGACGCTGGAGTTCGAGCTGGGACGTTCCTGCTCGCTCCTCGCCGAACTGCATTATTATCACGACACCGGCGAAGTGCTCGATCCGCTCGTGCTGACCAGCGCGGCGCCGGGTCTGGACAGTTACAGCGCCAGCCTCGGCGCGCGCTTCTCGTGGTCGCGGGTCACGCTCAAGCTTTCCCTCGGGCCGTACTTCACTGACTACGAGCCGGTCACCGGTTCGTCCCGGGTGTTCACGAACCTTTACAAAGACCGTAACTGGGGGCTTGCGCAAGCAGTCTTCTCCATGTCATTCTAACGACGTAAAACACCAACCAGCTTATGAAAGCAAATGGATTTGTGAGGCGTTGGGGTTTCCTGACGTGCCTGCTGGCGTTCGCTGCCGGGATGGCTCCGGCCTCGGCAGCACTTTATAAATCGGGGGACATCGTCACCAACTTCACGCTCATCAACCGCCTGGCCTGGACGAACGAGTCCGGCCGCGCGTTCGGGCCCGAAACCTCGCTGCGCCTGAGCGATTTCGGCGGCAAGGTCCTCTTCATGGAGTTTTTCGACGCCACGTGACTCACTTGCGCGTACGCCGTCGGTCGGACGGCGCCTGGAATTCGGGATTACTACGCATCGCGCGGCGGCAACAACCACGGCTTGCCCGTCGCGTACGTCGCCGTCAGCCTCCTGCCGCAGGACTACCTCCAGGAGTATGTGGACCGGTTTATCGACGAATTCGGCATCCGCGTCTGCGCCAACGACTACAACTCCCAACCGCTCTTGGGCCTGGTGCACACCAACGCAGTGCATGACGCCTTCCAGACGCCGTTCCTCAAGCCGGTGTTTCTCGTCATCAACTGCGTCTCCAACTCTCCAAGCCATGCGCCGGGCAAACTGTTGTTCAACGTGGGCGGGGGGGTGTGTGATGCTTGTTGGGACACCCAGATCATCAATCCTATCCGC
>CAZZAQ010000343.1:2388-5727 GCA_964652165.1 uncultured Bifidobacterium sp. | reverse complement strand
CCGGGACGGTGCGAGAACTCGCAGGCGCGGACGCCTGCGCTACGGGATCCAGCGATTTTGTCACTGGCCCTGGGTTGTTTCCCCACGGCTTTCAATTTACGATTTACGATTTACGATTTACGATTTGTCGCTGAAGGCTGATGTCCGCCCCATCCACCGAACCGCACCTGCTCCGGCGTTTTGGGTTGCTCCAGGCCACGGCGCTGAACATGACGAACATGATCGGCGTCGGGCCGTTCATTACCATCCCGGCGCTGATGTCAGCGCTGGGTGGCCCCCAGTCGATGCTCGGCTGGGCCGTCGCGCTGCTCATCGCCATCCCGGACAGCATGGTCTGGAGCGAACTGGGCGCCGCGATGCCCGGCTCAGGCGGTTCCTACCGTTACCTGCGCGAAGGATTTGGCCGGGAGACCTTCGGCCGGCTGGCGGCGTTTCTGTTCATCTGGCAATTCATCCTGAGCGGCCCGCTTGAAATCGCCTCGGGCTGCATCGGGTTCTCCCAATATCTCTCCTACCTTTGGCCTGCGCTCGCGCAGAAGGAAAACCGTCTCCTCGCCCAATGCATCGCCGCCTTCGTTGCGGCCATGGCCGTCGTGCTCCTCTACCGGCGCATCACGACGATCGGTAAGATCACCGTCAGCCTCTGGACCGGCTCCCTGCTTACCGTCGCCGCCGTCATCATCAGTGGCGCGTTGAACTTCGACTTCCGCCGCGCGTTCGATTTCCCGCCAGGCGCGTTCAAGTTCTCCCTGGGATTCCTCCTCGGCCTCGGCGCAGCGTCGCGGGTCGGCATTTACGATTACCTGGGCTACTACGACGTTTGCTACATCGGCGACGAGGTGAAGGATCCGGGCCGGGTCATCCCGCGCTCCATCCTGACGAGCCTGATTGTCGTCGCGCTCTGTTATTTTGCCATCAACCTCTCGCTCATCGGGGTCGTCCCGTGGCGAGAATTTGTCCCGGCGCAAGATCCACCTGCGCCCGTCGGTTCGATGTTCATGGAGAAGATCTACGGCTCGAAGGTCGCAGGCGTGTTTACGCTCATGGTGCTGTGGACGGCGGTCGGATCGGTATTCGCGCTGATGCTGGGGTACTCGCGCATTCCTTACGCCGCCGCCCAAAACGGCGACTTCTTTTCCGCCTTCGGCCGGCTGCACCCCACCAAGGGCTTCCCTCACGTCTCGCTATTGGTGGTCGGCCTCGTTTCGATCCTCTGCAGCTTCCTGCCGTTGCTGACCGTCATCGACGCGCTCCTCATCACGCGCATCCTCGTGCAATTCATCGGCCAAATCCTCGCCGCGATGCTCCTGCGCCGTCGCGCGCCCGACATGCCGCGCCCCTATCGCATCTGGTTCTACCCGGTGCCGTGTTTCGTGGCGTTGGCGGGATGGATTTTCGTCTTCGGCACCGCCGATTGGAAGCTGATTGTCTTTGGCGTATCGACTGTGCTGGTCGGCGTAATCATTTTCGGGATCTGGTCATGGCGGACGAAGCGCTGGCCGTTCGAGAAAAAGGTGTCCTAAGACGGCCGACTGCCCCGGCCGCCAAACCTCCCTCCGAGAGAGACCTCCCCGAATTTATTGCGCGCAGGGCGCCCCTGGACCGGCGCGCCGCCAACGTAGGGCAGGCGTCTCGCCTGCCCTGGCCGCGTAGCGGCCAAACGGGGACGCGCCTTCGGCGCTGGGCAGGCGAGACGCCTGCCCTACGTTGCGGTTCATGGGAAGCCTCCACCTCCAAATTTGGACGCGCATCGGGGCCAGGAACCTTGTCGGAGCGCCGGACTCCGATCCGGCTCGTCGTGAAGCAATTTCCATCGAGCCGCATCGGAGTGCGGCGCTCCGGTTCACGGGAAGCGTCGGCCCGGAATGTCCAACACCGAAAACGGATTCCTCGCGGGAATAAGTTCACCGCCCCATCGTCGCACTGTTTGAAGACCGGCCGGAGCATGAATCCGGGGCCAGCAAACGTAACGTCTCGTGCAAGCGACTTCCCGACACCGAAGGTCCGCGTTCAGAAGCACCCCCATTTCGGCCACGGGCCCATTGGCCAGATTGGCCTGCTCGATGGCGGCGTAGGTTCGGTTTCCACGCCCAAAGCCCGCGAACTGTTCCAGCGCGGCGACGATTACGGCACTCTACACTACATGAATCCATAAAGGCCCAGACGCCGCGCGGCGCCGCGCAGTTGCCAACGCTCGCGCTCCGTGGCACCGTTGCGACGCCGGCATGACGTTGGACCCACAAACCTTTGAGGACATCGTGAACCGATACTACGAGCCACTCTACCGTTTTGCCTTCAGCCTCGCCCGAAGCGAGGCGGACGCGCGCGATCTGACGCAGGAAACGTTCCGCCAGCTCGGCGCCAAAGCCTTCCAATTGCGCGACGCCTCCAAGGCCAGGTCATGGCTCTTTACCACGATGTACCGCGCCTTCGTCGATTCGCGCCGCCGGCAGAACCGCCATCCCGAAGTCGAGTCCGGCGCCGTCGAGCACGAACTGCCTGCCCTCGAACCCGAGGCGCCCGCGAAAATGGACGCCGCCACGGCCCGAGCCGCCCTGGTGCGGCTCGACGAAATTTACCGCGCCCCTCTCGCGCTCTTTTACCTCGAAGACCATTCCTATGTGGAGATCGCCGGCATCCTCGGCATCCCAATCGGCACGGTGATGTCGCGCCTCTCCCGCGGGCGCGCCTTGCTGCGCGAGTTGCTCGAAGACCGCGCCCCAAACCTGACGGCACTGCCGCTGACGACTCCACGACCCGCATGACCCGCGAAGAAGCCAAACAAATCCTCGAAGCCGCCCACCCCAACGGGCGCGACGATTCCGACCCGCGCGTGGCCGAAGCCCTCCGGCTGGCCGCCCAAGATCCCGAGCTCGCCGGCCAACTTGAACGCCAGCGCGCCCTCGACGCCACAATGATCGCCGGGATGAGTTCGATCCCCGTGCCCGCGGACCTCAGGCAGTCCATCCTGGCCGGGCGGAAAATTGTGAAGCCGCATTTCTGGCAGGATTGGCGCACCGCGACCGCGGCGGCGGCGGCGATCGCGGTGCTGCTGGCAGGCGCCATCTACTTCATCAACCAGAGCACGAGCGGTTTCGCCGCGTTCCGCCGGCAACTCGTCGTGGAAACCTGGGCGGGCGATCCGCATCTGGATTTGGAGACGGACGATTTGTCGAAGCTTCGCGCCTGGCTCGCCAGCCAGGGCGCGGCAACCAATTTCACCCTGCCGGCCGCGTTGGCCGGCGCCCGGGTGCACGGCGCGCGCGTCTTCGAATACGACGACCGCAAGATCCCCCTGATCTGCCGGGCCGAAGGCCCGCGGCATTTGCATCTCTGCGC
>CAZZAQ010000343.1:0-2378 GCA_964652165.1 uncultured Bifidobacterium sp. | reverse complement strand
CCGGCCGCGCTTCTCCGATCTCCCGCCCGTCGGCGCGCCGGACTTCGAGAAGTGCGGCGCGTGGAAGACCGCAAGCTGGCGCCAGGGCAACAAGACTTACGTACTTACCGGCATGAGCTATGCGGCCTTCGTCAGCCGCTTCCGCAAGGCGGGCCGGTGGACCCTCGCCGGCTGACGCCGCAAACAAATATGAGAACCGCAAAAGAGCACAAAGTACGCAAGGAGCGTTGAATGGCGAGACGCCTGCCCTACGTTGCGGTTCATGGAAAGTGTTGGCGGTTTGCAGGCTTTGATTCCCTTGCCCCCATTCCCTTGCCGATCCGGAAGAACTGATGGAGGCGCGGATCCCTGGGCTGGCAAGGGAATGGGGGCAAGGGAATAGGAGCAGCCATTGTCTTTTCGACAGAACAGGCAGCCCACTCATTTCCCCTGAGGATTCGAGCAGATTTTGAGAGGATTAGAGTGCGCAGTGGTCGCTTGGAGAGTCAAAGGGCCAAGTGCCGGCTTGATCACCACTCGCTGTCCCGAAGGAAATGCTCCCGGGTCGCGCGACGAAACGCCGCGGCCGCTTCGTCCATTTGCTTCAAGGTTTCCTCCGCCGCCTGACCGGCGGCGCCGCAAGCCGCGGCGATGACCGTGTTGCACTCATTGGTGTCCATGTAGCGGGCTGCCTCCAGCACGCGCGTCGCTTCCTCCGGCAGCAACGCGAGAAAACCGTGCTTGTCGGCATGAATCAACTGGCCGGGCTCGATGCGCTGGCCGAACACGTCCACCGGGCCTCCCCATCGCACGGGCACGACGTGGGCGTGCCCGACGCACAACCGCCGGGCCAGCGCCTTGAAACCCGCGTTCGTCATTTCGTCCACGTCGCGGATGGCGCCGTCGGTGATCGTTCCGACGCACCCCAGCGTCCGATGGGTGTTGCTGGCCACCTCGCCCCAGAACGAGCCGACGACGCGCGGTTTGTCGAGGTCCTGCACGACGACAATCCCCGGCCGGGGCGCGCTGGCGACGTACCGTCGGTATTCGTTCCAGGCCTTGGGATTGGCGGTCCGATGCCGGGGATTGCTGGGTTCAACGACGAGCGTCACGGCCCAGCCCACCATCGGCCCCATTTGCGGCATGAAATCGCGCAGTTCCTCCAGATTGATCCCGTCGCGAGTCACGTCGCGCCGGGTGATTTGCTCCCAGCCGTTGTAAATCGTAGGAGTATTCCAGCGCTTGAGCTGGAGCAATTCGCTGTGCGGCAGCGGCGGATTGGGCGTCGGCATGGATGGGAGAGTGAACAAGCGTGTCGTGCGAGGCAATGGGTTTTGGGCCTGGAACGCGGGGCCGTTGAATTCGTGAAACGTTAAATCGTTGAATCGTTAAATCGTTAAACCGTGGAATCGTGAAAGGGGGCTGGCGCTTCAACGATTCAACGATTTAACGATTCAACGATTTAACGATTCAACGATTCAACGATTCAACGCATTTAACGCTTCAACGCCCCAGGAGACCGGACTTGTCTTTTCCTCCCACGCACATAAACTTTCGGCATGAAGAACGACGTTGTCCCGGTGGACATTCGCGGCATCCTCCCCGCGAACAGCGGCTGCGCGATCTTCGTGGGCAACGACGAGAAAGTCTTCGTCATCCAGGTCGAGCACAATCAGGGCGCCGTCATCGGCATGTTCCTTCGCGACACGGCCAAGGAACGGCCGCTGACCCACGACCTGATCAACAACATGTTCAAGGGGTTCAACATCTCCGTCGAGCGGGCCATCATCACTGAGTTGAAAAACTCGACTTACTTCGCGCGGCTGATTCTCCAGCAGCAAAACGAGCTGGGCCGGAAAATCGTCGAGATCGACGCCCGCCCCTCCGATTGCCTGGCCCTGGTCAGCGCGCAAAAGCGTCCGCTCTTCGTCAGCGCGTCCCTATTCAGCCAGGTGGAGGACATGTCCAAGTGGCTCGACGAAATCAACGAGAATGGCGGCAACGAAAACGAGTAAGGCCGCCCCCGCCCGCCCCGCCGCCGCCCCCTCGGTGGTTTTGATTTGCGGCTCGGACGACTTCGCCGTCAAACAAAAGGCCCGCCAACTCTTCCTGCAATGGAGCGAAGAGATGGGCGGCATGGACCACGAGACCCTCGACGCGCGCGTCAACAACGTCGACGAAGCCCTCCGCGCCATTGCCAAACTTCGCGAAGCGCTCAATACGCTTCCCTTTTTCGGAGCCGGCAAAACTGTCTGGTTCCAGGATTGCAGTTTCCTGGGGGACGAGCGCACCGCCGCCTCCACGACCGTGACCGACGCGCTTGCGGAATTGGCCGATGAACTGAAGGCATTCTCCTGGCAGGGCGTCCGCCTTCTCGTCAGCGCCGGCAAGGTGGATAA
>CAZZAQ010000342.1:0-5737 GCA_964652165.1 uncultured Bifidobacterium sp. | reverse complement strand
CCCTCGCTGGCGCTCACCAACGGGCGGCCTCTCCTCGCCTTCGCCGTGCAGGGCGGCGACACGCAGGATCAAAATCTTCTCCAGTTCTTCCTGAACGTGGTGGAGTTCGGGCTGAGCGTTCAGGAGGCGTGCGAGGCGGCGAACTTCACGAGTTACCAGATGCGCGCTTCGTTCGGAGAGCACAAGGCGGAGCCGGGCCGGATCACGCTCAATGCCGAAGTGCCCTCCTGGGTGCGGCGCGAGTTGCGGCGCATGGGTTACACGCTGGACTTCGCTCCAAAGACTTCCGGCCCGATCACGGCCATCTACTTCGACCTGGAGCACGGCACCTTCTGGGGGGGCGCCAGTAATCATGGGGAAGATTACGGTATCGCGTGGTGAATCCGCCCGCTCGCCGGCCGGCCACGGCCTTGCCGGCCGCGGATCGCCTGGGTTCTTCGACGTTTTCAGTGGGTAAAGAGGCGAAGAAGCTCAAAGCTCAAAGCTCAAGAGAAGTCTCAAGCCTCAAGCTCCAAAAGCGTCGGGCGCGGGACCGTCAGCCCGCGCATCGGTTCGGCGGGTGGCCTTGCGGGTACGCTTCCGTCGGCAAGCGCAGCCCTTGGCGCCGGGCCCATCCGGACACTGCTATGACTGGTAGGGCCATCGCGCTGCGATGGCCCCGCCCGCGCAGAGCGGGCGGAACGAACACCCTTCGCCTCCCCGTTGCGCCGCTCAACGCGGCGCGGACGGCGCGGCGCGCCGTCCCTACCGTCCAAGCCTTGGCAGTGTCAAGTTGCGCCCCTTGGCGCTTGGCAATTGGAGCTTTTCTTGAACTTTGACCATTGAGCTTGGAACTTGTGGCCGCTGCCCGATCCACTGAAAATGTCGAGGAACCATCGCCTATTTGTCCGCGACATCGCCAGACTCGGATGTAGGAGACATGATCATGAAGATGCCTTGGCTCAGCATCCAGACGCCCCACGCCCCCGCCATGACAGGCAACGCGAAAAGTTTGATTGAGAATACGGGCATGCTGGACATGACGAACCAGGCGATGATGGGAACAGCCATGAGCCCCAGGCCGATCACGACCCGCGTGATTCCCGTGCGCCGAATGGTCGCTGCTCGCTCCTGATACATCGAATCGACCAGCGGGGCCGCCTCTTCGTAACTGAGCCCCTGGATCATCAGATACTTGACCACTTCCTGGGGCGGGTCGCCCCAGGAGATTTTCGCTCTGGCTTCGATCTCCGCCTGGTTGCGGTCGACTTGGTATGGATTCATAAGACTAGGATTGGGTTACTGTTGGGTTACTGATCAGTCCTTAATCATAGCTCTGCATCCTGTGCCTCCGTCTCGACTGCCCATCGTTATTCCCGCGTCAGCGGAGGGGTACGTTGAAATAAGCCTTCACGTTCTTCGTGGCGCGGCCGGCGGCAATGATGTCCAGCATGCCGTCGGCGTCAAGGTCCGCCAGGCAAAGGTCTTCGCAGGCCATCGTGTTGTCATCGACGAGTGTTGAGGTCCACCTGGCGCCTTCGCTGTCCTGCGCGGTGAAGAGTTTGATGCCGACGCGCGCCCCTGGCTTGCCCATCGCGCGCCAGCCGACGACGACCTGGTCGCTGCCCGAGAACCCGAGCTTGCCGCAAGCCAGGGCGTGTCCGTCGACAAGAGACGAGTCGAGAAGGTGGCGTGTCCAGAGCTTTTGACCGGCGCCTTTGGCTGGCTCAGTGTAGATGACGAGGTTCGTTCCGTGCATTGGCTCGACGGTGGCGAAGAAGCGTTTGCCGCCGGCCAGCTTGCCGAGGCGCACTTCGCCCGCCCCGCCGCTCTCGGTCCCTGAAAGCTGGAGGGAGTGACTCTTGCCGTCTTTGGAATCCAGCAGGAACACCCCTTCCATGCCACCGACGAGCAGTTCCTGCGCCGGGTCAGAGTCCCACTGCACGGGATCGAAGTTATGGGTCTTGTGCATCGAGTCGTCGAGCAGTTCTGTGGGCCAGGGCGCCGCTGGGTTTGCCGGCCGCTTCAGGGCGAGCACCTTGACTCCCACGCCTTCGCCGGTGTTCGGCTTGTTGCCGCGGCCGTGCAACGGGAGGCTGACGAGATCATATTTTCCCTCCGCATTCTTCACCCAACGGATGCGATGCACCGTCGGCTCGTGCGGCAGCGCCACCGGCGACCATTTCTGGGTGCGGTCAGCGGGCGGCATCAGGTAGAAGAGCGCGCCGCTGTTTAGGGTATCACCAGGGTCCCAGCCGGCGCCCACGGCGACTTCGCATTTGCCGTCGCCGTCGATGTCCGCCGCCGCGATGCAGACGTGGTCCTTCACCGTGAGTTTCTCGGCGAGGACGTGCTTCTGCCAGCCGGGGTTTTCATACCAGACGATGAGGTTTTTGTCCGCGAGCAGGATGTCCGGTTTCTTGTCGCCGTTAACGTCCGCCACGGTCACGCCGTAGCCGATTTGGATTTGTGTGTCCACGTCCACCGCGCGAAACTTGGGAGTCGCCGGTCCGGCGGCTGGAAGTGACAGCGGAGTGCCAAGGAGAAGCGCGGCGAGCAACAGATAGCGGGTATTCACGCCGACGACGCTAGGAAGTGGGAAGGCGTCACGCAACTCCTTTTGCGACTCCGGTAGGCTGGCTTGCTCCGTTGTCCGTGAATCCCGCCCGGAACCACTGACAGGAATAGTCGTTCGTGGGCAGAAAGATGGGGGCAGAAACAGGATGCTATTTTTCTGCCCCCATCTTTCTGCCTCCGGCCGAGCCTCATGGTAAGCCTCGACCTCGAAGATTGGACGCGCACTGGAGCCATGAACCGTCGCCCTGGGAACGCCGGCATCCTGCCGGCGAGTTTCTCGACTGAGAGCCAGGCCACTCGCCGGCAAGATGCCGGCGCTCCCAAGGCAGGCAGCGAGACTCCTGCCCTACTAGAGGCAGCCTGGCTGGCACAGGCGAGGGCGAGAACTGGCCGGGAGTGTCCGCACTTGAATTTCGACTGGCCCGTGCTCATTGTCCGCCCCGAAATCACGACGTTCTCCGCGCGGCGCTCCCGAATGAACTCGCCCGCGGCAGCGTCCGAAACTCATCAAATCTATGACTCGATTCATGCGGTCACTCGTTTCGTTGTGCGTCACTTCGCTCCTGCTTCTCGTCGGCTCCGCCTTGCGCGCGGCGGAACCCGAGGCGAGCTTCAAGAGCCTCTTTAACGGCAGGGATCTCACCGGCTGGGCGGGGCGCCCGGAACATTGGTCGGTGGAGGATGGCGCCATCACCGGCAAGACCACGAAGGAAAAGCCGGCCAAGGGAAATAATTTCCTCATCGCGAAGGACGGGGAGAAAAATCTGGTGGTGAGCGATTTCGAGTTGCGGCTGTCGTACAAGATCGTTGCCAACAACACCACGAGCTTTGGCGACTCCGGCATTCAGTATCGCAGCAAGGAACTGCCGGATTTCGTCGTCTCTGGCTACCAGGCAAATCTGATGGTGCCCAAACCCTTGACCGGGATCCTCTACGAGGAACGGGGGCGCGGCATCATTCACCAGTTGGGCCAAAAAGTGGTCATCAAGGCCAACCCCGACGATGCGAAGAAGCACAAGATCGAACCGGCGGGGACTTTTGGGAAATCGGAGGAGATCCAGAAAAGCTTCAAGTCGGACGAATGGAATGAATATGTAGTCATCGCCAAAGGAAACCATTTGCAGCACTTCATCAATGGAGTGCAGACCGCGGACGTGACGGATGAAGACGAGGCCCGCGCGGCCAAGAGCGGGATCCTTGCCTTCCAAATCCACGCGGGAGAGCCGATGACGGTGCAGTTCAAGAACATTCGGATCAAGGAGTTGAAGTAAGGGATCAGACGAAGCGAAATGGAATTCGAGTTCGACCCCGCGAAGATCGAAGCGAACCTCGCGAAGCACGAATTGGATTTCACGGCTGCGCAGACGCTTTGGCTCGGGCCGATTGTGGAGGCGCCGGCGCTCACTACCGACGAACCGAGGACCATTGTCATCGGCAAAATCAGTGACAAACACTGGACGGCAGTGGTAACACAACGGGGGCGCAAGACACGGATCATCTCCGTCCGCCGCTCACGCGACACCGAACGCAAGCTCTATGAGCAACAAGTCCAAAGTTAGCGCCGCCGCGCTCGAACGGAAATTCGATGCGGGGGAAGCCCTCGACGCGCATGTTGATTGGGCGAAAGCGCGCGTGGTGCGGCCCCGGACTCGCAAGCTCAATGTCGAGGTGCCCGAAAACCTGCTGAAGACCCTAGACCGGGAGGCCGCCCGTTTGGGCGTCTCCCGTGAAGCGCTGATTCGCTTTTGGATCGGCCAGCACCTCGCCAAACCGGTATGAGAAGTGATTCCATGAGAACGCCATTTCTTGCTGCCGCGCTCTTCGCCGCGGCCCTCGGCTCTCACGCAGCCGACAAACAACTTCTGATGCTCGCCGGCCGACCCAGCCACGGCTACATGGAGCACGAATACCGCGCCGGCTGCCTGCTGCTCCAAAAGTGCCTCGCTCAGACCCCGGGCCTCCAAGTCACGGTCTTGTCGAACGATTGCCCGAAGGATGAATCCGTTTTCGAAGGCGTCGATGCGGTGTTCATGTTCTGCACCGGCGGCGGGGGGCATCCGGCGGCAAAGCCCGAGCGGCTCAAGCTGCTCGGCCAGTTGATGAAGCAGGGCGTCGGCTTCGGCACCTGCCATTACGGCGTGGAAGTCGAGAAAGGCGAACCGGGCGACGCCTTCCTCGCCTGGCAGGGAGGTTATTTCGAAACGTTCTGGAGCGTGAACCCGCACTGGACCGCCGATTTCCAAACGTTCCCGAACCATCCCGTCGCCCGCGGAGTGAAGCCGTTCAAGATTAACGACGAGTGGTATTATCACATGCGCTTTCCCGAGGGCATGAAGGGAGTGACACCCATCCTCACCGCCGTGCCGCCCGAAAACACCCGCGGACGCCCAGGCACCAGCAGCACGCACGGCGGCAATCCGCACGTCCAGGCCCGCAAAGGCCAGCCCGAGCACGTCATGTGGACTTATGACCGGCCCGACGGCGGGCGCGGCTTCGGCATCACCGGCGCTCACTATCACCGGAATTGGGGCGACGACAATTTTCGCAAAGTCGTCCTCAACGCGCTGCTCTGGATCGCGAAAATCGATGTCCTCGCCGAGGGCGTGACCTCACGGTGACGCCCGACGATTTGCTTCAAAATCTCGACTCGAAAAAGAAAATCGTCCTCATCGCCGGCAAGCCCAGCCACCCGCCCGGCATGCACGAGTTCCGGGCCGGGATGCTTCTGCTCAAGAGTTGCCTGGACGGGGTGGCAGGCGTCACTTCCGTTGTGTATTCCAACGGCTGGACGCAGGACGCAAAGGCCTTCGACGGAGCGAACGCCGTGGTGATCTACGCCGACGGGGGCGGCGGCCATCCCGCGCTGCAGGGCGACCACAAGAAAATCCTCGGCGAACTGGCGAAGAAACGCGTCGGCCTCGGCTTCATGCATTACGGGGTCGAGATACCGAGCACCAATGGCGGACCCGAGTTCCTCGAATGGATTGGAGGTTATTACGAGCACCAGTTTTCGGTGAATCCGATCTGGTCGCCCGAGTACAAGGCTTTTCCGAACCACCCGGCGGCCCGAGGTGTGAAGCCATTCAGCACCAAAGACGAATGGTACTTCAACATCCGCTGGCGCGAAGTCACCAAGGGCATCACTCCGATCCTGGTCGCGACCCCTTCCGATTCGGTGCGC
>CAZZAQ010000341.1:5441-5739 GCA_964652165.1 uncultured Bifidobacterium sp. | reverse complement strand
GGCTCATGTCCGCCGGCGGCGCGTCGAGGTGCAGATATTTGCAAACCAGATCGTCCATCCGCTCCCGCTGGAGCATGAGGGGGACTTCATAGATGGTATGTTCGACGTCCTTCTCCTCGATGACGGCTTCGTAGGGAACGTTGCAGAACAAGGAAATCTTTTGCCGCAGCTCCTTGCCGAGCGGGTCCAGGTCCGGGTTGAGGAACACCAGCAGACGGTCGCGAACGTGGCCGAATTTCCCCGCCATGAGGACGATGACGCCGGGGACCGCAAGGGCTGCGAGCGGGGCGAAGTGCAA
>CAZZAQ010000341.1:1240-5431 GCA_964652165.1 uncultured Bifidobacterium sp. | reverse complement strand
CTCCGGGGTCATCGGCACCTCGCTGCGGCAGACGAGGATGTCGGGGATGATGCCGATCTCGCGCAGCTTGGCGACGCTTTGCTGCGTGGGCTTGGTCTTGAGTTCGCCGGCGGCTTTGATGAAGGGGACGTAAGTGACGTGGATGAACAGGACGTTGCCAATGCCGGATTCGAGGGCGAACTCGCGGATGGCTTCTAGAAAGGGCAGCCCTTCGATGTCGCCGGTGGTGCCGCCAATCTCGGTGATGAGCACGTCACTTTTGCTTTGCGCCGCAATGGTGTGGATGCGGTTCTGGATTTCGTCGGTGACGTGCGGGATGACCTGCACGGTCTTGCCGAGGTATTTGCCCTCGCGCTCGTTGTTGAGGACCTGCTGGTACACCTGGCCGCTGGTGAGATTGTTCATGCGCGAGAGCTTCGTGCTCGTGAAGCGCTCGTAGTGGCCGAGGTCCAGGTCGGTCTCCGCGCCGTCGTCCAGCACGTAGACCTCGCCGTGCTGGTAAGGGCTCATGGTGCCGGGATCGACGTTCAGGTAGGGGTCGAACTTTTGGAGCGTGACCTTGAGGCCGCGGTTCTCGAGCAGGGTACCGAGCGCGGCCGCCGTCAGCCCCTTGCCGAGCGAACTGACCACGCCGCCGGTGACGAAGATATATTTCATTACTAGTTCGGCAGCCCGGATCGTCGGGAACCGGCTCATGCCGGCACCATCAACGTCAGCTCATCCAGCCGGATGGCCTTGCGCGGCGCAGGAATCTTTTTGCCGTGGGCCAGCAGGCTCTCCACGTAAAGCTCCATCGCTTCGCGCATGTTCCTCCTGGCCTGCGCCACCGTGCGGCCGTTGGAGAAGCATCCCGGCAACGCGGGACAGGACACGGAGTAACCTGCCGCCGCGTCCTCTTCTTTCTCAATCACAATTTCGTATCGAAGCGGTTTCATGACTTGAGTCTATCGCGCTGCGAGCAACTTTTCCACCCGTCCCACGTCCTCCGGCGCGTCCACGCCCACGCTCTCGTAAAAGACGCGCACGACAGCGATGTCGATGCCGTTTTCCAGCGCGCGAAGCTGCTCCAGCTTCTCCGCCGCCTCCAGCGGGCCGACTGGAAAGCGCACCAGCTTCAGCAATGCGTCGCGCCGGTAGCCGTAAAGGCCCAGGTGTTTCAAAAATGGAAACGCCGCCAAGTGCTCCGCAACCGGACGACTGGCGGCATCGCGCACGAACGGGATCGCGCGCCGGGAAAAATATAGGGCGCGCCCCGCGGCGTTGACAACTACTTTGACGACGTTCGGGTTGTCGAACTCCGCCGCATCCCGCAGGGGCGTGGCCGCGGTGGACATCGCGGCGTCGGCCAGCGCGCGGGCGACCGCGTCGATCACGGCGGGATCGATGAGCGGCTCATCGCCCTGGATGTTCACCGCCGCGTCGCAATCACACCGGCCGACCACTTCCGCGATGCGATCGGTGCCGCTGGGGTGCTGGTCGGAAGTCATCTCCACGCGGCAGAACTTCCGCGCGACCTCGGCGATGCGCGAGTCGTCCGTGGCGACGATCACTTCGCTCAAGGACTTCGCCCGTTTGCACCGCTCGACAACGTGCTGCACCAGCGGCTTGCCCGCGATGGGATGCAGCGGTTTGCCGGGAAACCGGGTGCTGGCGTAGCGGGCCGGGATGACGCCGAGAATTCTCATGGCCGATTCTGTACGAGGAAGGCAGCCGAATTGCACGAGCAAAGGCGGACGAGACAACGCGAAGGGCGCTTCTTGGAAGCACCACGACGGCCGAGGTCACGCCGGGAACGTAGGGCGGGCGCCTGCCCTGCCGCGCCGAAAGGCGCGGCTTTCGCACCACCAAGGCCTCACTTCGCTCGGCCGGACAGGCCAGACGCCTGCCCTACGTTGGTGTTACTGGCAAGATGCGCCCCAACGCAAACGGCTGATTTCCCACGCCAACGCGCCGTTGCTCCTCACGGCTCGCGAACTCGCGTTCCAGTTTCGTGCGGCCTCGCCTCGTGCTGCCGAAGCGACCTTCCGAACCAAAGCAGCCACAAGATTAGCGCGGAAAAGCCCGTGCCCAGCAGAATGGCCCAATGGAGCTTCGTCGTGAGCACCACCCTTACAGCCTCGCCCAAGGATCGATCTCGCTTCACTTCTGCGGCGTAGAATTCAAGCATCATGAGGAGAATGAGGGACACCGGGAAAGCGATAAACACGAACAGGAGATATTGCCGTCGAGCGCGTCGTCGGTCTGCTTCGCATGCTTCTGGATAATATTTGTGCCACTCGTCCCGAATCTGTCGGAGGACGGCGTGCCGATTGCTCGCGGGAAGGTCAATCGGTTCGCCGTGTCGGCCTTTGATGCGATCTCCCCTGACGCTTTCGACCTCCGACCACGGAATGAACTTCGCGAACGTCCCGGCACGGGCCAAGTGGACGCCATCACCAGCCACATACAAGTGCCATTCTTTGTGGAGCGACACCTTGGGTTGAATCTCAATTTGGGTGGCCATCAACGCGCGCAAGCGTCGCCAGAACGTGGCAGGCAACGGCGGCTTTTCTCGCGGCGCCGGCTCGGCCCGAAGGATCCATTCCACCGCCTCCGCCAGGCTTTCGCAGATAACGGCAGGACTAAGCTTCTCTTTCGATAGCTTTTCCGTTTCCGCGCCGTAGCCCGTCCGCACGAGGATGCTTTTCTTCACCCCTGCGTTCCACCCGCATTGCGAGTCGATGAGCTTATCGCCAATCATGTAGCTTTGGGCGAGGTCGACGCCGAACTCGTCGCGGGCATCGAACAGGAATTGCGGACTGGGCTTGCGGCCGCGGCTGGGCTGATCGGGGTGTTCCGGGGCGGCGTAGATCTTCTCGAAGCGGACGCCATCCTTCGCCAACTCGCGGCGCAAACGAAGGTTTACCGCCTCCATGTCCGCCAGCGTGTAGAGGCCGCGGCCGATGCCGGACTGATTGGTGACGATGAAGAGCAGGAACCCGGCTTCCATCAGCCGGCGCAGCGCGGGACCGGCCCCGGGGATAAGTTCCAGCCTGGCGGGATCGCTCAGGTATTCTTTGTCGACGTTGATGGTCCCGTCGCGGTCCAGGAACACGGCGCGTTTCACGGGAAAGCAGCGTAGGAAGCGCGCTGCTGAAAGGCCAAAACAAAACTTCGTCAACAGCCGTGTCGGGACCCAACTCCACTCGTAATTTCGAAGATCGGGACTCAACCACGAATGGACACTAATGGACACGAATCCCGGCGGGCGCAGACCGCAAGCCGCGATACGGCATGGTGTCTTAAATGATCTCAGACCGTGTCCTGACGTTTGCGCTTGTCCTGATTCGTGTCGATTCGTGGTTGAAGAGAACTCCGTGGACTCAGGAGAGGAGGTGCGCAGTGGGTGATGGAAAGCTTGTTTTTGTGTAATGCGTTCGCAACACTCTTAGCGCTCGACGCCCCGCATGAACCTCCAGTCCTCCATCGGCTGTCGCCTCCTTTCGCTCGCCCTCGCCGTGCCCATCGTCGCGGCCAACGCCGCCCCGGGCGCCAGTTTGTCATGGACCCAGCACGAAGGCTATCGCGACGCGGCGCTGAACGTGCCGCAGACCGGCCGGACCGGCTTCACCCTGCTGCGTCCGGAGCAGTCCGGGGTCTTCTTTACCAACCAGCTCTCCTACGCCCGCTCGGAATCCAACCAAACCCTGATGAACGGCTGCGGAGTGGCCGCGGGCGATTTCGATGGGGACGGGAACTGCGATCTCTACTTCGCAAACTGCGAGGGACCGAATGGGCTGTTCCGCAACACGGGCCAATGGCGCTTCGAGGACGCGACCGCGCTGGCCGGCGTCCAGGCGTCCAACCAGTCCACTAAGGGCGTCGTGTTCGCCGACGTGAACGGCGACGGAATGCTCGATCTGTTCGCGGCGTCGCTCGGGGGGCCGAACGCGCTCTTTCTGAATCTGGGCGGCGGACGCTTCACCAACGTCACCGCGTCGGCCGGCTTGCTCGCCAAGGCCGGCGCGCACTCCGCCGCGTTTGCGGACGTGGATGGCGATGGCGACCTGGATCTGTACGTCGCCAACTACGGCGAGATCTCGATTCTTCGCAGCGGCGGTCAGTTCTCGGTCCGCAAGGTCAACGGCAAGGACACCGTCACCGGCCGCTGGGCGCGCCGGCTCAAGATCATCGAGGGCGGACTGATCGAAT
>CAZZAQ010000341.1:0-1230 GCA_964652165.1 uncultured Bifidobacterium sp. | reverse complement strand
TCAGCCGCGGCGTGACCTTGAAATCGTCCATCACGTACTGGTTGAATTCGGCGAACCGGACGCGCTTTACTTGAACGACGGCAAGGGCGGGTTCTCCGCCGTGCCCTGGACCGGCGGGGCGTTCCTTCGCGAAGACGGCACGCCGCTCAAAACCGAGCCGTGGGACATGGGTCTCTCCGTGATGTTCCGCGACCTCAACGGCGACCGCGCGCCCGACCTCTATGTGTGCAACGATTTCCAGACGCCTGACCGAATCTGGATCAATGACGGCCGGGGCCGCTTCCGCGCGCTGCCCGATCTCGCCCTGCGCGTCACGCCGCACTTTTCGATGGGCGTCGATTTCGCCGACATCGATCACGACGGGCACGACGACTTTTTTGTCGGCGATCTGTTCAGCCCGCGGCACACGCTGCGCATGACGCAAATGGGCGAGACCAACCCGCCGCCCGCCCGTGTCGGCGAAACGATGGACCGCCAGCAAATCCGCCGCAACGTGCTCGCCTGGAACCGCGGCGACGGCACCTACGCGGACATCGCCGAGTTCGCCGGCGTCGCCGCCAGCGACTGGACCTGGTCGGTCGCGTTCCTCGACGTGGACCTCGACGGTTACGAAGACCTGCTGGCGGTCAACGCCCACGCCTATGACACGCAGGACTTCGACACGATCGAAAAATCGCCGACGGCCGTCGGCCTGGGGCAGAACCGGCAAATCGGAAAAAGCCTGAAGGAATTCCCGCCGCTCATCACGCCGAATTACCTCTTCCGCAATCGCGGCAACCGCACGTTCGAGGAACTGGGGGCCCAATGGGGCTTCAACTCGACGAACATCTCCCACGGCATCGCTTTGGCCGACCTGGACAATGACGGCGACCTGGACGTTGCGGTCAGTTGCCTCTGGCAACCGCCTTTGCTTTACCGAAACGAATCCGCCGCGCCGCGCGTGGCCGTGCGCCTGCGCGGGCTGCCGCCAAACACCAAAGGCATCGGCGCCCGGGTGACGCTGCGGGGCGGCGCCGTGCCGGTGCAAAGCCAGGAAATCCACTGCGGCGGGCGCTACCTCTCGGCCGATGACACGATGCGGACGTTCGCCGCAGGTTCACACTCCAACGACATGACCCTCGAAGTCGCCTGGCGCGGCGGCAAGACGAGCGTAATCCGAGGCGTCAAGGCGAATCATATCTACGAAATCGACGAGTCCGGCGCAAAAGAAGTTCCGGGTTCCGGGTTCCG